>CAYLJC010000079.1:0-9117 GCA_964383345.1 uncultured Akkermansia sp.
CACGAATCGCGCGATTGACAAGATCGGCGGCGCTTCCCTACTCTGGCCGCCTCGCATCATGTCCTCTCGTCTCCTTCACAATCTCGTCGTCGAGCTTCCGGAATGCCCGCCCCGGTATTATCAATTGAACGCCGCCACGATCCGCCTCGGACGAGTCGAGGGAAATACCGTTGTCGTCGCGGAGGATGCGGTCTCGGCCCGCCACTGTGAGTTGCGCCGCACCGCTGCGGGCGGCTACGAGGTCCGCGATCTCGAATCGACCCACGGCACCCGCCTCACCGCCGAATCGCTCGGGCCGGATCCCCGCGAACTCCGCGATGGCGACCTCCTTCTCCTCGGCAGCACCGCCAAAATTCGCTTTGTGCGTGTCCACGAGATCCGCGACCGGCCCTCCGCCGCTCCTCCCAAGGCCGGTTCCGTGACGATGCGTCTGGAGCGACCCGCGATCAATCCCGTCGCCGCCGCCGTGGCCAAGGCGGCTCGGGCCAACGCCAAATAACGGCTTTCCGCCGGGTCCACCCTTTTCGCCCGCTCCGGGGATCCGGGGAATCCCCACCAAACCGACTCAAGCGCGGCGCAATTGGATATTGACCCCCCGCCTCCCTCCCGCGAAGCTCTTGTTTTATTACCTACCCGCAAATACCACCATGGCTGATCTCGACGGAACCACGCAGGAAAAGAAGGAAAAGGAGTACTTCACCCACACCCCACAGGAGGCCCCCGGCTTTTTCCTGAAAGGCTCCCACCAATACGACTGGGGCCTCAAAAATCGTCTCTCCAAAGTCTTCAATCCCAAGAACGGTCGTACCATCATGCTGGCCTTCGACCACGGCTATTTCCAGGGCCCCACCACCGGGCTGGAGCGCGTCGACCAGACGATCCTGCCGCTCGAACCCTTTTGCGACTGCCTCATGCTGACCCGCGGGATCCAACGCGCCGTGATCCCCGCGAGCACCCAAAAGGCCATCGCCCTGCGCGCCTCCGGCGGCACCTCGATGGCCCGCCCCGACTCCCTCAGCGACGAAGTCCTCGCCTGCTCCATCGAAGAAGCGATCCGGCTCAACGCCAGCGTCCTCGCAGTGCAGGTTTTCATCGGTTCCGAACACGAGCGCAACACGCTCCAGAACATGACCCGGCTCATCGACCAGGCCAACCGCTACGGCATCGCGGTGATGGGCGTCGTCGCGGTGGGCACCAACATGGAGCGTACGCCGAAGTACTTCCGCCTCGCCACCCGCATCATGGCCGAGCTTGGCTGTCACCTCGTGAAGTGCTACCACACCGACGAGGAGTTCGAGACGATCACGAGCTGCTGCCCCGTCCCCATCGTCATCGCCGGCGGGAAAAAACGCCCCGAACTCGACGCGCTGAAGATGGCCTATCAGGCCTGTGAACAGGGTGCCTCGGGCGTGGATATGGGCCGCAATATTTTCCAGTCCGAAGCCCCCATCCCGATGATGAAAGCCGTTCGCGGTGTCGTCCACGAAGGAATGAAACCCGAGGAGGCTTTCGAACTCTACAATACACTCAAAGCCGAGGCGAAATAATCCGCCTCACCGCTTTTATCCGACACCCTCTCCGGCCTCTTGACGGAGCGGGTGTTTTTGTTTCCGCCCTCGCTCTCATTCGCTCCCGTAGCCAAAACGCTCCATCGCGGCCGCCTCGAGACGCAGGACGCGGGTCCGCACCGCCGGATCCCATTCGAGCTTGTCCGACGCCGCGCGACTGCGGTTGATCCGTTCGCGGACACGAATTTTCCCGGCGTCAAAATCACATCCGGTGCGCTCGAGCACGGTGACAAGATCTTCCCGGAGGTTTTCCTGTTTCCCGATGAAATCCACCGGACGGAATGTGTAGTGGCTGTAGAGCGCACTCACATAACCGGGATATTTGTCCATCAGAGCACTCGTGAAAGAGTTGAAATCCCGCCCCCGGCCGAGCCCGTTGAGGATCGCGTTGGGATGCCAGCGGTGAATATTGTCCACCTCCCCGTCTTCTTCCCAATTCAGTTCGGACTGAGATTTGTAGCGGTAAAAGGATTCGTACCAGGCCAGCGGATGTCGCACGAAACAAAAAGTAAAAGGGCGCGGGTGTGTTTTTAGAAAACAGGTCCGTTTGTAGAAATGTTCGAGTCTCCTTCCGAAGCCCTGATTCCCCGGTGCGAGAACGTGGGGAAGATTCGCATGGCGGTGTCCGATGGAGCATCGCATCAGTCCGCTCTCGCGCAGCACGCCGGTCACCCAGGTGCCGCCGGTTTTCGGAATGTGCAGAAAGACCGCACCGTTTTTCAGAATCACTGCCATGGCTGCTAGTGCTCCGTCCCGGGGGGCTTGTCAACGGATACCGGCTCCTCCGGCGGGCCTCATGCCTGGAAAATCACGCGGTGAGCGCGGCCTCGGCACGGCTCAGATCGTGGTGCCTGAAATCCGCGACGCGTCCGAGGCGGCGACGGGAGTAATCCGTGTTGGGATCCTCCACGGGTACGACCGGCAGGGTGAAGATCACGGCATTGCGATCGTCGGCGGTGCGTTCAGCCCGGATCGTGCCGCCGTGATGGTAGACCGTGAGGTAGCAGGCCATGAGATTGGTACCCAGCTCTTCGGGTTTGTTGGCCCGCACGAAAAAGGGATCAAAAAGCCGTTCCAGATCGAGTTCGGGAATGAGCTCCCCGCTGTCGATGAAGGTCACCTCGACGGTGGCACCGTCGTCGAGGGCGGCCAAACGCAGCTCGACCGAACCACCCTTTGGCAAGGTCGAACGCGATTCCTCGAAAAGGAACCGCCCCATCTGAGCCAGTTTTTGCGGATCGCCGACGAGAAGCGGAATGGCGGTGTCCTCCCGGACCGTGAAGGTGATGTGAGGGCTGTGCTCCAGAACCATCTCGCCGGCCTGCGTGAGAATACCGGACAGATCGACGCCTTCCTGCATCCTGAGTCCGTCGGACTTGGTCCCCTCGGAGAGGTTGGTGAGAATGGAGGTCATGCGCTCGATCTGCTTGCCGACCTCACTGTAGTAATCGCCCCAGAAAACAGTGTCCTTCGGCTGTTTTTCCAATTCTTCCTCCAGTTGGAAAGGCAGCAGATCGTGGAAGGTGCGCAGGACGGTGAGAGCGTTGCGCAGGTGATGGTTGAGCCCCGTCGAGAGGATGCCGATGCTGGCCGCCTTGTCCGCCATCATGAGCTGCTGGATCGCATCCGTCTTGTCGAGGATCAGTTGCTCCCGCTCACGGACGAGCAGGAAATGATTCATCGCCTTGGTGAGACGGTGCTCCAGTTCCTGGGGATCCCACGGTTTGGTGAGATAGGAATAAAGGAGTCCGTCGTTGAGCGAATCCACCGCCACATCCAGGTCGGAAAACGCGGTCACGAGAAAGCGGAGCGGTCGCGGATCGACCGCCCGGATGCGTTGCAAAAGATCGAGACCGGTTTCTTTGGGCATGCGCTGGTCGCTCACCACGATGCCGATTCGCGAGTGATGTTCTTCAAATAGGGAAAAGCCCTCGGCGGGACTCCTCGCTTGATAAATGGGGGCGAGATGCCCGAAAATCGCTTCGAAATACTTCAGCGATTTCACTTCGTCATCGACGTAGAGAATGCCGTGCTCAGGAAATGGAGTGTTCATGAATGGAGGACCCCGACGGGAGGGGATGATGCGTTCCGAGGGGAGATATTTGTGTGGACGGCGGCGATGGCGACGGCAGGGTCAGTTGGAATTCGGTGTGGGTCCGGCCGTCGGAATGCACCTGGATGTCCCCCCGATGGGCTGCGATGATGCGGAAACAGATGCTCAGTCCCAAGCCCGTCCCCTCTCCCGCCTCCTTGGTCGTGAAAAAGGGTTCAAAGACTTTTTTCCTCACCTCTTCGGGGATGCCCGGTCCGTTGTCCCGGACCCGCAACTCCACGGTACCGTTCCGATCAACCGCGGATATCTCGATGGACCGCGGCGCTTCGGTGCCGGCCTGGTCCATCGCCTGGATGGAATTGTGAACGAGATTGATGAAGACCTGGGAAATCTGGTTCTTGACGCCCTCGATGCAAACCTCGGGATCGACCGACACCGTCACGGAGGTGCCGGTGTCCGCGATCTCCTTGCCGAGCATCCGGACCGCCGCCTCGATGGATTCGATCACAGGGAAGCGGACCAACAGGTCGCTTCGCTTGTGGGAGAACTCGCGGAGATCCCGCACAATGTCCTTCATCCGGTCGATGCTGTCCTGGATGTCCGCGACCGCCTCGTCGATCACAACGTCGCCGGGCTGCTCCCGGAGACGTCGCCGGAGCAGGAAGAGCGCCTGGTTGGAATGATTGAGCGGGTTGCCGATCTCGTGGATGACACTGGCGCTCAACTGGCCCAGGGACGCCATTTTGCCCGATTGGATGAGTTGCCCCTCGGTTTCCTCCAGGTCGCGCAGGGTCCGTTTGAGATCCAGCGAATTCGCCTTGAGCGCCACCTTCTTTTGTCGCAACCGCTCGCGTCCCTTGAACTCCTCCACCCGGGCGCGGTGATGGGCGAGACTCCCCGCCACCACCACGGCGCCGGTGGCCACGAGAAAAACGAGGTTGCTGAACAGGCCTGCCCAGGTCCGGGGATTCATCCCCTCGTTGATCGCCGGGACACAGGACGCGAGATACATGAAAAGCACCGCGACCGAGACGACCAACGCCTCCCGATAGGTCCAGTGAAACAGGAATCCGATGGCCACGATGCAAAGCGAGAGCCCGGCGTAGTAATCGGTCGCGGGATCCTTGGTGACAAAAATCGTGATGACCACGAAGAGCGCCGCAATGAGCGGCAGCACCATGGTGAACGCCCGGAAATAACGCTTCCCCGTTTTGGACCGCACGATGATCAGCAAGGCCAGGATGAACGACGCGAAAGTCCATCGCAGGGCCGCGAAGAGGGCGATGTGCTCCGGATAGGCGAAGTGGTCGAGAACCGCAAAAAACGCCACCATGCCCGCTCCCATCATCCCCAGCAGCTTGAGATTGCGGAGGGTGAAGCGCCTGTCCTCCGCCAGCATCAGCTTGGCCGCAAACGCCGAGAGCGGCTCCCCTTCGGAGGACGCTTTCTCAAAATCAGGGGGCATGGGATCACTCTTCACCATGGGAGTCATGGCCAGAATATCACCAGTTATGTAATTTATCAATAATTATTATTAATATGAAATAGCATAAAATATATCCTTTTCCCTTCGTTCTTTTCGAAGATTTTCGCGGATTTGAAATTAGAACTTGCCGACGACCTGTCTTTTGTGATAATAAGGAATTCTTGAAGAACAGGGGCCCTCCCCCCCTCTTCCCCCGTGGCCCGACCGGGGTCTTGGGGATTCCTTTCTGAAACTTGTTTTCGTTTCAAGCGGCGCCTCTCCCGGTTCTCATCCGGGAGGGGCGTTTTGCCAACGAGTCCGGTTCGTTGCGAGGAAACCCGGACGCGTCTTGCCGGCCCCACCCTCGCGGCGTCTCGCGACGAAAGAGCATGAGAAATACGGGCTGGTCTAGCGACCTCCCAGCGCCTTCGCCTGGGCCGCGCTTTCGGGGCTGAGATCCTGAAGCGGGACGTCGTAGGCCTTGCCCGACCGGAGCAAGAGTTTCACGGAGGCGGGACCGAGCGAAATCAGTTTGGCCTCTATCGTCCGGCCCGCCCGGTTGGTCCACGTCCGGTAGCCTCCCGCATCGCTCTCGGTGCCGCTCCCGGATGCCATCTCCGCCTCGGTTGGCCGCGCCCCGGCGAGGCGGTCTTTTTCTTCGGGGGTGAGTTGCTCCGCGTCGATGATCGCCCCGGCGGCGATCCACGCCTCGATCGCCGCGATCTCGCGCCGGGAGAGTCGCGAGCCTTTGCGGGGCATGAAATCGTTGTGGCTCTCGTCGAGCTTGAGCCGCTCGACAAACCCGCTCTCGTCGGGATTTCCGGGCCGAATGATGTTGTAGGGACCAATCTGATCCGCAAGCGTCGCGGGATCGAGATCGACATTGCCCTTCACCTCGTTCTCGTTGCTGTGGCAGTCCCAGCAGTTTTCCTTCATGATGGACAACACCTCGGCTTTGTAATCCAACACTTCCTCAGCGGCGGCGTAACCGCTGATTCCCAAAAGCACCAGACAAAGAACAGGAAAAGGTCGTCTCATCGCCTCAGGATAACGGATCAAACGCATTCCGTTACGAGCGTTTCGATCCCCTCTTCGAGATCGAGCGTCGCGAGAGCTTCCCTGGCCCAGGCCTGGGTGTCCTGCTGACGACGCAACAGCCGCACCGCCATCACCTGGACCATGGGGACTTCGCTCCACGCCGTTCCGGCGAGAACGCGCCAATGATCGCCCGGTTGGAAGCGCCCCGGTTCGTCGGCTTGTTCGTAACAACGGCCGCAGAGAAGGAGGCAGCGCCCGATATCGGGATCGCGCGGCTCGGGAGGCACTTCGTAGATACGCAACTTCTCCCCCGCCCTCTCGCACAACTCGCATTTCGACTTTGCCCGGCGGGCGAGATCTTTCCCGAAGGAATGCAGCTTCGCCCTACGCGCGTCGTGTTCTGCCCTGCCCTTTGCCATTCCGCATGTATCCCTGAAATCTTCCTCCCGCAGCCAGTAGCGCGGAAGCGGGGAAATGTCAAGGAACACCCCCCTCCTTTCCCCCGCTCCCCCCGCTCAGACACCGCACTCCACCTCGGCCCGGCGCGAGAGGTCTCCGAGAAATTCCCGCGCGCGGCGGGCCCGCTCCATGATCTCACCGGGACTTCCGTGTCCGGCCAGTTCGAGGATGAGCGGCCCCTGGAAGCGCCACTTGATCAATTGGCAAATCAGCGAGAGCCAGTCGATGTGCCCCTCGCCGGGAGGGAGGTGATCGTCCCAATCCCCCCGGTTGTCGTTGGCGTGGAGCATGCGCAGATGTCCCGAGAGTTTGTGCACCACCGTGGGGAGATCGCCCGAGAGCGAAGCATGGCCCGTATCGAGACAGGTCCCGACATTGGTTTCGCGGATCGCCCCGAGCAGCCAGAGCATGTCGCTGGCGTGTCCGAAGAGCAGATGCGGCAGCATGTTTTCCAACAGCAGGATCAAGCCGAGCTCCCGGCAGCGCGTCGCGACCCGGTTCAGCGAATCCGCGGCGTGCCGCATGCGCCAGTACCATTCCTCCGGAGATGGTTTTCCCTCTTGTTCGGGTCCGGGATGCAGCACGAGGTAACGGCATCCCAACGCTGCCGCCGCCTCACTTGCCAGACAGAGTTCCCGCACCGCGTTCTCTCTTCGCCCGTGGTCGCCGCTGGAGATGTCGATGTGTTCGGCGAAAGGCGCGTGCATAGAATTGGCTTCCATCCCGAGGTCCCGCATCAAGGCGGCGGCCGTTTCGACCCGGGCGCGGTCGTGGTAGTCGAGGTGCGCGGGAAAAGAACACACTTCGATGAGGGTGAACCCCCCGTTCCGCACTCTCGGGAGGGCTTCCAGAATCGGGGTTTGGTAAAAACACCCGGTCGATATACCGCAGGGCCAGTCACTCATCTCTTTGCGTCGGTGGGAGGGGGAAGGAATGTTCGGCAACCAGGCGGTCCGGTGCCAGGGCCTCGCGATAGGGCGCCACGTCACAGGGCGGCTCGCCCTCCCGGCAGAATCCCTGTTCCCGCAGGGCGTGGCAGTGGAAATCCTCGAGCCGATCAAGCCCCAGCGCGATCTGTCCCGCAAAAAGCCGCACGTAAAAATCCGCCCGGAAGGAGGGCGAATACCCGTCCCAGCAGCCCATCCATCCGTAGGAGGGATCCTCGAACTTGGACCGGAACAGCCCCGCGATATGCCGCGGATGCCAGCCTTTGGCGAGAAGACACCGCGTCGCGAGCCGCATTCCGCCCGGCTTCAGGAGGAGATCGTTGGGATGCTGCAGGATGTGTCGCACACAGCCCGGCAAATCATCCAGCGGCGTACGCGCGTAGGTCTCCGGCCAGAGTTCGGGCGAATCGTGCTCGGCTTCGTAAAAACGCTGATGAAACGCCCGCGTCGCCGAACCGAGGTAGTCTTCCAGGAGACGGGCTGTTCCCTCTCCCTCGTCGGGGATGAGTGTGCAACAGCGCTTTGCCAGGGCGGCCACCGCGCGGGGATCCTCCCGCAAGCGGAGCGCTCGCTCCACGTCGATCTCGTGGAGCGGGATACAGACACAGGGGGCGATCTGCCTTTCCAATCCGAGACGGCGGGCCAGACCGGAATTCCAGGGCTTCAGATAACGGGTGAAAGGGATCCGGATGGTGCGGGAGGCGAGAGGATCCCCGTACTCCGAAATATCGATCGACACCAATTCCCGCTGCCCCGAAGCGCCCGGCACCACTTGGATCGCGGTGATTTCGACCGGCAGCTCCGAATCCGCCCCGGCCTCCACCTCCGCCTTGATTCGAAACGCGAAATAATCCATCAGCAACGCGAGATGGGCGAAGACCCGATCACCCCTTTCCGGAAACACACCGGGGAACAGATGGGCGATGCGACGCTCCAGCTCGGACTCCCGGGCGAAACGCCAGACAAAATGATGCCCTTGGCCCGTGAGAAGATGGAGGGGACGTATCCCCCAGCCCGCGAGCAACTCCTCGATCTTCGTGACGACCGGTTCCTGCGCTCGGAAAGCCCGCCCCGGATTGGTGAACGCCTCGGCCGGCGCGTCGTGATTGACATACTCGATGTCGAGATGCACGAGGACGGAGCGGGTATCGTAGAGTGAACGGGCGACCCCCACCCCGCTGTGGAGGAGGCGATCCAGGTCCGCCACCGGCCATCGCTCGATCCGGGACGGGTCCGCCGAATCGCAGCTCGCGAGGTGAATGCAGGTGGCCGAGGCCAGATCCCGTCCGCCGAGGAAATCGACAATACGCTGTCTCACCGCATCCTCTTCGAGGGGAAAATCGGTAAGGATACGGTCCGTCTCTGGAGAAGAGATATCCATAACATCCACTGCCTCTCACGAACCGCCGGGTTCGAAGCGGATACCCCAGTCTCTGAAATTTCGGCGACAAATACAAGCCCAACTGTCGGCATCTTAGGGTAACAGGGGGTCCTGTTCCGCGGCCATTCGAATGAGGCCGCGGTTGGCGAAGGGCCCGCGGGCCGCGGCCAGGCATCGCGATTTCCGCATGTCCGCCGGGACGGCGG
>CAYLJC010000080.1:0-9087 GCA_964383345.1 uncultured Akkermansia sp.
ACAGCCTCAATTCTTCATTTCACCTTTGGCTCCGTTTCCCGGCCCCACTTCAGATGAGTGCAAAAGCTTCCACAAATCCGCGCGCCCGGAGATTCTCGTTTTGCAAAAACTGTCCGTGGTAAAGCCCCTGAGCAAAAAAGTATTCGCGAATCGAAGGTGGAACGTCGGCCGCTACGAGGGCATCGGAAGCCGCCGCGATCCTGTCTTCCTCAAGGAAGCGCCCCTCGATTTCGTTGGAGACCAAGTCTGGATTTTTGGCGCAACGATAGCGGACTTTCGCAACCTCGCCCTCGACTGGAAGATAGCCCGAAAAGACGAAGTGCTGGCCGGATGACAATTTTTTCGGGAAATAACTGTTACCGCAGCCACTATCAAGATGGTTTTGAGCACGGGTCCAACGCCCCTCTCCGTCCCGGAACTCGAGCTTGAAATAGAGATCGCCGTCCTGGCTGTGCAAAGAGACGGTTTCCCTTGTCCGGTTGACAAGATAGAGGGTCGCACCACCTTCGTTACCATCGTTTGGCACGGCAAACACCGTCAGCTTTCCATCGGGTGCCGGGATATTGTCCGGAAGAGCGATGTCGGAAATTCCCGCCTCCGCATGACTGTGAAATCCGGCACCGGGAGCACTCCGTTGGATGGCGTGGTAGTCGTGGGCTTCTTCGATCCAAATCCGTTTCGCCTCGGACTCCTCCTCCTGGCCAACGAGACCGACCGCCGCGACGAGCGGACCGAAAAGCAAGCAAAGACGCACAGAAGGAATCCGACCTTTCTTCATCGCCCGTCAGTCTACCGAAATCGGTTGGCGCAAACAAGCGTGATTTCCCCGCGCATAGGTTCTACGGAAACCTCTGCCATCCCAAACACCCGCTTGCCGACGGCCCCGTTTTTGTGGTAAGAGAGGGTCGCTTGCATGACTGAAACCGAACTGACCACGCTCCTCAGGGAAAACGCCGACTTCTCCCGTGTCTCCGACGCGGCGCTGGCGGCTTTGATTCAGTCCGGCGAGCGACGCGTCACCGACCCCGGTGAGGAACTCATTCGCCAGGGGGAATCGGGACAGCGCATCTGGGTGCTCATCGCGGGCGAACTCGAGGCGCTCGTCGATGGGGAAGTCGTCAATCGTCTGTCCGCCACCGGAGAAGTTGTCGGCCAGATCAGCGCCGTGTCTTTCACCCCCGCCACCGCGACCGTCCGCATGGCCGGGCCGGGGGAGTGCCTCGTGGTCTCGCACGGCGCACTCCACGCGGTGATGGAAAAGTATCCCGACCTCGCCGAGGCTTTTCTCCGATCCATGGCGAAATACCTGGGCCGCCGCTGACCCCCCCCCGGGAAAAGAGCGGGTCGGCCGCGGTTTCTGCAGGACTCACGCTTCGGCGTCCCCGTTCCGCTCGACCCCCTCTTTCATCTCCTGCGAGAGTTGGAAGAGCCGCTGGATCTGTTTCAACGGGATGTGGGACACGTCGGTGCGCTTCTCCCCGCCGAGGAGGATGGAAAAAGTCCCCAATCCGCGGCCTTCATCGCGCATCAGGGTATTGGTCACCGCCTTCCAGGGATGCGCTTCCAGTTCGTAGCCGACACGCTTGTCCGTCATCAGGAAAAGATGCCGATCCGTGATGATGACGCATTGCTTGGTCTTGCTGAGCAGTCCCGCCCTGGCCTGGACCGCGATGTAATAAATGCTCTCCCCCGCCCCGACCACGTTGGAGACCTCGCGAAAGGCAATGCCCACTTTCTGCGTATCCTGCCCGTCATCGACGAAGTGACTGATCTGCTCCTGCACCTCGAAGACCTCGTGGATGGGCTTCCATTCACCGATGCCGTCGTAGTAGACCATGTCGTCCTGCGCAACCTGGCCATCGTTGAAAAGCTTCAGCAATTCCGCTTCGGTGAAAGGCCCGATGGGATCGCGCTCCCCCAATCTCAGGATGGAAAAGAGGATCTCGGGGGCTTCGTCGACGTCTTCTGTGCTCATGTTCTCCACGTTCCGCTTGTATTTACAAAGTGAGTATTAGCCAAGTGCTTACAGAGTGAGTGAATTCGCCGGACTCGGCAAGAATAAAAGACGCGCCCTCCCTTTTCTCTTTTCAAAATCTCCGGAATCCGTCGCCAGAGGCAGAGCAGCGTAGACACGTCCCTCGCGGGATGATAGCATCCCACCGAAATTGCGAGAATGAAAAAACCCTGTTTGCGAGCCCTGTTTCTGTCTCTCGGGACGGCCCTCTCGCTGATCTTGTCCGGAGGGGCGTCCGCCTACGACAGTCCGGATTTCGATGCCGGGGTGATTTCCCGTGACGGCCTCTTCCTGGAGGAAGACCAAAAGACCACCCTCCTCAACGCACTCGCCACACTCGCTTCGGATTTTTCCTCAAGCGATCGCGTCGATGACGACCTCCGCGAAAAAGCCCTCGGCATCGCCCTGCTCGTCGATCCCATGCACGTCCCCTCGCGCCTCGCCCACCGCGCCCTCTCCCGCGGGGAAGCTCCGGTGGCCACAAACTCCTTCGACACCCTCGGTGCCGTTTCGGAAGCTCTCTGGACCCTCGCGAACCAGCTCTCCTCCGCGCCCCTCGAGCCCGAGCACCAGCGCCTCGTCCCTTTCCTGATGGAGCTTTCCCTTCTCACCCATACCACTCCCACCAACGAACGTCTCGCCGCATTCGCCGCGGTCGCCTCCGACGAAGACCCCGGCTGGGGAAAGTTCCTCAGCCTTCAGTCCGATGAGAACCGCTCCACCCGCCGGGCGCGGGATTTGCGGGAAGAGGGGTTCGACATTCTCCGTCAGCGAAAGGAGCAAGAGCGGGAGGCCCGCCGCGCCGCCTCCGCACCGGACCGCCCCGGCGCGGCGGACAAGACGCCGACTCCGGCCGACGCCCCCGCCATCCCCGCGATGATTTCTCCCGACAACCAGGATCGACCGCCTCGTCCCGCCCCGATGGAACCCGTCGTTGCCTCCCTCCCGGTCGTGCGCCTGGTCGAAGCGGAGGACACCACCCCCATCGTCGGCGTCTTCACCCTCACGATGCGCCCTCCATCCGGTCGGGCCGAGCGCGATTTGCTGCGGCAGGGTGGTCCGGGCACCCCCGCGGAATCGACGACCGTTTCCGGATCGGCACCCCGCCCCGTGCCACTCGTCCCGTCGCGGCAGGGCGTCGCCTTCGAGAGTCTGGAAATCCCCGCCCCCCTCGTCGCCGACCGGAACTGGGAGTGGCCCGGCGGGGTTCTCGGCGAGGTGGCGTTCTCCGCGATCCCCCCCGCACCGGGACCACAACAGCGCCTCCGCACGCGGGCGCTCCTCCCCAGCACCGTGCTCATCGACAGCCTCCTCCGCGAAGCGGCGCTCAATGACCGGATGATCCTCTCCGGTGAAATCGAACCCACTTCCTCCGAGATCGTTCTCCCCGGGGGAGTCGTTCCCGTGATCGAGGCCGCTGCGGCCGGAATGCAGGGCAGATATCTCCTCCTCCCCGCGAGCGTGGCCGAGGAACTGATCGCCGTGTTGGTGAAAACCGGGCGACTAGACCTCCTCTTTTCCAACGAACTCCTCTCCTATGATACGCTCGCCGAAGCCATCGACCGGGTCTCTTCCCCGACTCCCGAAACCCTCGCCGCCGCGAGTCAGACCTTTCGCGAGATCGAGAGTGTCACCGACCGCATGCCCCTGATCGATCTCGCGCGGAACGACAAGGTCATGGAGCGGCTGGAGACCATCCTCGCGACCCACCCGGAACATCTCTCGGCCTACGCCATGCTGGAATTCGGACGCACCCCCGAGTCTCCCGAACTGCGCAATTCCCTCGCCGCCTCCCGCATCAACGAGCTTGTCGTCCCGCTCTTCGGAGTGGACGATCCCACTGCGGACCTCGACGCCCTCGCTCTGCGACTCGACCCCGCCCTGCTCGAGCTCTCCCGCCTGCGCACCGAAGTGCCGCCCGAGCTGCGCGATTTCCATTCTGCGGGGGTGGACTTTTTGGAGGCCTGCGAGCGCTATCTCCAGATCACCAACAAAGGCACCTCCCTCGGTCTCCAGCGGCTCCGTGAGTCGGAGGAAAGCCGGGCCGTCTTCGTGGAACGGGGTGCCCGCTTCGGTCTCCTTTACCCCGAAGTCGAAGAGGAGTGATCCGTCCGCCCGGCACGACGGTCCCGCACCCGACTCCGGCGGGAGTGTTCCCGGAAACGACGCTGCATACAGGTCGGCCAGCGGGAGAAATTCTCCGGCAAAGGCGGCGTTCGTTTCGCCTCCGCGACAGGGGAGATAGCTTTCATCGGGAGAAAACGGCGGGATGGTTCAGCGGACCAACGATCCGAGCAGTTCATCACGGCGACGGCGCGCCACTGCGAGATCGCGGGTCTTCAGCGAGACCCGGACCCTTTCCGCCGTGTGATCCGGGTGGTGCAGGGTAAAGTGACACCACCAGGTCCCCCGATTGTTCCAGAGATGATGGTCCGGATTGGTCTTTCCGTCGCGGGCGGAAGTCGGCAGACGGGCGGCGAGGATTCCGGTTCGGGCGGGATGCACGCCGCCGACGGAGTCGTGGAGGAAGTCCTGATAGGTCATTTTTCTTGATGCAGTTTCCGTGGGGTTCAGTTACCGCATCAGGGTGTGGGCCGCCCCGGTCTTCCCGAGTGCTTCCCGGAGAAATTCTGTTCGGACACTGTTGTCCGCACATCGAACGCCGCCGGGATCGGGGATCTCGGCAGCATCCAAGGCACCTTGGCTTCTCCAAACCAGGTTGCCGGACTCGATTTTCATCGGGCCACTCCTGATGCTGGCAGGACCCTGCCCCACCTCCGGCGCGGACGCAAGCAAGTCTTGTGTCATACAAACGCCAGGTCGCCGCCGGCATTATTTCCGCGCAAATGTCCGCCGATCACCGGCCCATCAAAAAACCGCTGGCCCGCGTTTTTCCCCAAAAAAAGGACTTGCATCCTCTTCTCCTTCATCCTATTTCATATTTATGAATCGTGATTTGTTGATTTGTTTTCTGTTTTCACTTGCCTCGCTCTCCTTTCCCCTGACCGGGCAGGCGCAGGAGCCGGTTGTTTCCACCCTCGTCGATGAGGTGGCGACCCTCGACGTCACCACCGTCGTATCGAGCGACGAGACGCGATCCGTCATCATTCGCGAGGAGGCGGTGCAACTGTCCCACACCCCTTCCGTCGCCACCAAAACGCTTCTTCCTGACGAAGAATCAAAAAAAATCCTCCTCCCCGCCGTCGATACGATCTCCGGAGCCGAGATCCGCAGCTTCCAGCGTCACAATATCGGTGATATTCTCGCCCAGACCGCCGGGGTCAGCCTGATCGAAGCGGGACAGATGGGTTCACAAACCTCCCTCTTCATTCGCGGAATGGAGAGCAATCACACCGTCGTCCTCCTCAACGGCCGTCGCCTTCCCCCCGGTCTCGCCGGGATTTATCAGCTTGAGTATCTCGACGTCTCCACCCTGGAATCCGTCCAGATCACCAAGGGGGCGGCCAGCTCCCTCTACGGATCCGATGCCCTCGCCGGGGTCATCGACCTGCGTTCCACCGACGCGCGCTACGTGGAGGAGAACACCCTGTCCTCCTTCGTCGAAGCGGGTTCGTTCTCCACCGTGCGCACCGGACACAAGCTCACCATCAAGGACGGCCCCGTTTCCATCGCTCTCGACACCAGTGTGATGGAGACCGGGAATGACCGGCCTTCCTCCGATTTTGAAAACGGTCTCATCCGGGGAAATGTCGCGATCGAACTCGGCGAGGGCGTCTATTTTGATGTCCTTGGCTACATTCAGGACTCCTTTCTCGAGGTTCCCGGTTCTTCGCTCAGTCCGACCTTCCCCGAGCCACAACTCAATAAAAACCTCTCCTCCCTGTTCTCTCCCCGCTTCAGCATCACCCGCGACGATTGGGATTTTTCGACCTTTTACAGCCACACGACAAATGAACTGGAAGCGACCCGGGACATCTTTTTCAACGACAACCTCCTCGAACAAACTGGTCACGAAATGGAGGCGGTCTTCCATTATCACCCCACCGACGAAGCCACCTGGACCCTCGGAGCGGGTTATTACAACTACGAATTCGAGCGCACCCCTCTCATTCCCGGCCCCTTCAATCTTCCGAGCGAGTTTGAATTCAGCTACACCAGCGTCTTCGCCCAGGCCGATCTCAACCTGCCGGGAAACTTCCACCTCCTCACCTCGGGCCGGTTTGACGAACACGATTCTTTCACCAGCAAAGGCACCTACACCGCGCAGTTGAGCCGCGAATTCGAGGCCACCGGCACGACTCTTTTTGCAAAAAGCTCGACCGGCTACAAAGCTCCTTCGGGACAGGATTTCATTTTCCTCCCCCCCACCATCGACCCCACGACACTCCAGCCCGAAGAAAGCATGACCTGGGAAATAGGGGCTCGCCAGGCCATCTTCAACGAGCGCAGTTCCATCGCCCTGACGTATTTCCAGGCGGATGTGGAAAATCTCATCGACGTCGATCCTTTCACCTTCGTCAACCCCGCCGTCGTCGATACCGAGAGCCAGGGCCTCGAACTGGAGCTTGTCTATTCGCCGGTGGAAAACCTCCACTTTTACACCAATGCCACCTGGCTCGACGCCATCATCACCGATGGCCAGTATCTCGGCGGCTTCGGCGGCAGTCCCGGCGACCGGCTCACCCGCCGTCCCGAATACAGTCTCGCCGGCGGCGTGGTTGTGAGTGGTGACACCTGGAAACTCGGTGCCGAGATTCGCGGCGCATACGAACGCCTCGACGCCCCCAATTTCTATCTTGATGACTACACCGTGGCTCGTCTCTTCGGCAGCGTCGAAGTCTCCAAAAACGTCGAGCTCTATGGCCGTCTGGAGAATGTCTTTGATCTCGACTACGAAAACACCAGCGGATTCGAAGCTGCCGGATTCGGTGCATTTGGTGGCGTCAGGGTCGTTTTCGGACCGTGACCGACTGAGGCTGTCGTTCCGACCCGCGGGCGGGGAGCGGCGGCGGGGAAGGCGACGGAACCGACGGATTTCCGTCCACCTTCGTCGTTAACAACACCGCCGTGAGCTGTGCCGCAGCCACTTCGAGAGCGAGGCGGGCCTTTTCCAATTGCCGCACCGAGCAACTTCCGTAGGGAGCCACCACCGCCGTGGCATCGGCGAGGGCGGCGAGGGCACCGGCCTCCGCGACCCGGTGCAGCGGCGGGGCCACGATGAGAAGATAATCGAAACGGCTCCGCATGTCCCAGAGCAGATCATCCATGCGGCGGCCCGCGATAAGACCGCCGGGGTCGGGATGCAGCGGCCCGCTCGGCATGAACCAGAGATTGGGACGGCGCGTTTTGATGACGGTCTCCTCCAGCCGCATCTCCCCGCTCAGAAAATCGGACAGGCCGGGGTGACGCGCCGCCTCAAAATGCGGATGGAGTTGCGGATCGCGAAAGTCCGCGTCGATCACCAGTACCGTCGCTCCCCCGTCGGCGAGGACGCAGGCCAGATTGGTCGCCGCTTCGGCGAGACCGGCTTCGCTCCGCAGCGGCAGCAGGGTCACGAACAGGCAATCCCCTGCTGGCAGCCGTTTCAGTTTCGTCCGCAGATCGCGGTAGGACTCGACCAGATAAGGCGAAAGAGAGTTTTCCGTCAGCAGGCTGGTCCCGCAGAGAGGCGCAAAACCCGCGACCGGAAGTTCCAGGCGGTCCTGCAGGTTCGCGAGGAATTGAAGACGGACGCCCCCTCTCCCCCCCACGAGGATCGCGCCCGCTCCTGCGAGCAGACCGGCCAGGATCATCCCGGGCAGTTGGAGAAAAAAGGGAATGATCCGGGTCGCCGAAACCTCCTCCGCCCTCTCCGACAATCGGGCCGGTGATATCGCCTCGCCCGCTTCGATCACCGCGAGTTGGTGCTTCGCCTCCAGCGAACGGAGCAGGTTGCGCTCGCTGTGGAGGCGATGCCGCAAATCGTTTTTCTCGTCCTCGCCGCCCTCGACCCCGCTGTCGGCGGCACTCAACGCGAGCAGCCGCGCCTCGATCGCCTCGATGGCACGGTGTCGTTCTCGTTTCTCCCGGTCGAACCGCACCACCCGCGCGTTGGACTCGGCGCGGACTTCGGCGTGTTTCCGAAAAAGAAATCGGTCCGCGATCGCATTGGCCAGTTCCGCCGAAGCGGCCGCAGTCCGATCCCGCGTCCGCAACAGGATCACTCCCTCGTCCGCCCGTCCCTCCACCTCGCTGCGCCGCGCCAGCAACCGCGTCGCCGCAGCCTCGTGATCGACGTCCCACCGGCGCACCAGATCGTTCGCGAGCACCACTTCCGAGAGCAGGTTTCCACTCCGTAGCTCCGCGATCCGGGCGGAAAAATCATTCAACCGGATCGCCCGGAACTCGCTCGGGGACGGAGCCGGCTCATCGGTCGCCTTTTCCGGCTCCCAGCGGATGCACACGACCGACTCGTAGGGAAAGGGAATGCTCTTGCGCAGGGCCGCCCCGACGAGAAAAACCACCGAACAGACCAACATGACTATTGGCCACCGTGACCGCAACAGATGGGAATAGTCCATCCAACCATGTCCAGTGGCATTTCGGTCGAATATCATAAAAATCAGAATATCCTGATTTACTGGATATACAAACCAATATTCTGCGGGGAGGAGAAAATTTCGATAAATCTTGGACGGTTTTTTGTGCTGTGGGAGGATATTTCGATTTCGATTTCGATTTCGATTTCGATTCTGGCTCTGGTACCGAAGACCTCTTTCGGCGGGTAGGGATCTCCTTTGCCGGTCCTTGCGCCCTTCCCCCGGGGCCGGGGTGAGGGCCGGGAGGTTATTTCTTCGAGTCGATGTACTCCTGCCACTTCACGGGCACGTCGCTGCAGATGGCGTCCACGCCGAGGCCGAGTCCCAGGAAGTAGTCATCAAGATTGTGTCCCGGCCAGCCGGTGACGATGAACCCCTCCTTCTGGGCCTCCTGCACGGCCAAACGGGTGGTGCCCTCCATCTTCACGCCGATGCGCCTGGCGCCGATGGCTGTGGCGGCCGCCTTCAGATCCGGCGTCAGAGGGCCGCCCTTGATCAGCATGATGTCGGCGTCCGGATCGATCTTCTTGAGGG
>CAYLJC010000081.1:0-9072 GCA_964383345.1 uncultured Akkermansia sp.
GGCCCAGTCCCGGCGGAGCGAACATCCGCTTCATCGGACCCGAGCGCCCCGTCACCCGCACTCTTTCCGGTCTCTGGTCCATCACCGGAAATCTCATCGGCAATCAGGAGACGAACATTCACCTCGTCCGCAGCCGCGGCATCGCAATTTCGGGCAACCACATCTACACCGGGGTCCATCGCTCCCTCGTTCTCGAAGAATGCCATCACATCGTGGTGGGCGCCAATTCGCTCGATCAGAGCCACAATTATCGCGGCGGATTCACCAACGGGATCACGGTCAAGGACTGCGACGGAGTCATCCTGCAGGGTCTCCTCCTCGATCGGGCCGGCGAAGCCGCGGCGGGCGGTGCGATCGAAATTCTGAACTCCCGTGAGACGACGATCAGCGGTTGCCAGATTTTCGAGCCGAACCATCGCGGTCTCTACCTGTCGGAGAGCCGCAATACGCGTGTCTCCGACAATCTCATCCTGCATCGCGGCGAGGGTGCCACAATGATCGCCGCGATCGAAGTGGCGGGAAGCTGTCCCGGCACGGTGATCTCGGGAAATCTCGTGGGAACGGGTTCGGCGGGTGACATCGTCACGCCGCCGGATACAAACTACACCCGCGAAAACCACCCCGCCGCCGCAGCTCCTCCAGCGACGCCGGCACCGTGACACGAGGCCGGAGAACCAAGGGTGCGGGAATGAACGGAAGAGGACGCCAACACCCCTCTCTTGTCTCGTCATTCGCTGCGACGTTTTGAAAATCGACACCCTCATCGTAGGCCAGGGATTGGCCGGCTCCGTGCTGGCCTGGCACCTCCTCGAAAACGGCCAACGCCTTCTCGTGGTGGACCGGGACGAGCCGAACACCTCGTCCAAGGTGGCGGCGGGGCTCGTCACACCCCTCGCCGGAACCCGTTTTGCCCTGTCGGAAAGCCTCGAAACGCGCCTCGACTACGCCCGCGCCTTTTACTGGAAGCACGAGGAGTCCTGCGGGAGGACTTTTTTCCACCACCGTCGCATCGCCCGCCTCTTCCAGTCCGAAAAGGAATGCGCCGCCTGGACGATGCGACTGGAAAACGAGGGAGAACGCTACGCGCGCTTTCACGCCCCCCTCGAGATCGATCCGCTGCGATTTCACGCCCCCTTCGGCGGATTTGAAATGAAGGAGGGCGGCTGGCTCGATGTGCCCGCCTTCCTCGAATACACCCGCCAGGCCCTCCTGGAACGGGCCGCCTACGCGATCGCCCGGGTGGAATCGAGGGATATCGCGGTGGAGCACGGAGGCGTCCGCTGGAAAAACATCGACGCCGCGCGGGTCGTTTTTTGCGAAGGCTGGCGCGGCAATCGAAATCATTTCTTCGACTGGGTGCCCATGAACGCGGCGTTGGGGGACATTCTCGATCTCGCGATCCCCGCCCTGGAGGAAGAACGGCGCATCGTCAGCCGGGGAGGCTGGCTCCTCCCGCTGGGGGGCGGTCGCTTCCGGGTCGGCTCGAACTACCGGCACCATTTCGAGAGCGAGTCCCCCGACAAAACCGGCGAGGCGGAAGTCCTCAAAAAACTCGCCGGTATCACTCCCGCCTCTTTTCAGGTGCTGCGTCATCGTGCGGCGGCGCGTCCCGTGATCCGGCGCAGCCAGGTCTTCCTCGGTGTGCATCCGGCTCATCGCCGGGTCGCGTTCTTCAACGGACTCGGATCCAAGGGAGTCCTCAACGCTCCCTGGTATGCGGCCCAACTGAGCAACCACCTTCTCCGCGACGCCCCCCTGCCCCCTGACGCTGACTTGGCACACAATCACTTTTGACCTCTTTTTACCCATTTCCAGGATGGCCTTTCCCCGAGCGACCGAATTCGCCCATCTGCTTGTCTCCCGACATTTGCGACCGGGAGACCACGTCGTCGACGCCACCGTGGGCAACGGTCACGACACCCGCTTCCTCGCCGAAACGGTCGGAACCGGTGGACGGGTCGACGGATTCGAGATCCAACCGGACGCGATCCGTGCGGCGCGAGTTCGGCTCGGCGAACATCCCCAGGTGGTCCTCCACGAGGCCGGACACGAAACGATGGCGGATCGGGTGGCTCCGGGAGTGGCGGCGGTGATGTTCAACCTGGGGTATTTTCCGTCGGGAGACAAGCGCATCATCACCCGGGCCGCGACCACTCTGCCCGCGCTCGACGCT
This sequence comes from uncultured Akkermansia sp., assembly GCA_964383345.1. Lineage (GTDB taxonomy): Bacteria > Verrucomicrobiota > Verrucomicrobiia > Verrucomicrobiales > DEV007 > Arctic95D-9. The sequence continues at coordinate 2,174 of CAYLJC010000081.1, forward strand.
GCCCTCGCCCTGCTCGCGGACGGAGGCCTCCTCACCGTGGTGGTCTATCCGGGACATCCCGGAGGCGAAGAGGAAGCCCGCGCGGTCGATGCCTGGTTCGCCCGGTTCGATTCCGGCCCACATCGCACGCTCCGCTGCGGACCGTCGACCGCCTCCCCGGAGACCGCTTCTCCCTATCTCCTCGCCTTGGAAAAGCGGGAAAAGGCGGAGGAATCCTGATTCCCGGGGGAACCCGGTCGGTCGCTGGAAAAAAGGGTGGCATCGCGCCTCTTGCCGGGTTGAGCGGATTCGCCTCTATTTTGCGACATGCTCCCCCGCCCTCTCTTCGCTCGTTTAGGCCTCGTCCTCGCCCTCACATTTTCCGCCACCGCCGGAGAGGATGCCGGCACCGACCCGATCCGCGGTGAAGGCCGCTACCCCCGACACCTGCAGGGCGTCTGCCGCGCCCCCTCCGGTGAACTCTATTGGTCGTGGACCGATGCCATCGCCCGAACCGACGCCTCGGGAAAACTCCTCGTGCAAGTGGCCGCCGACAACCATCAGGGAGACCTCTGTCATCACGATGGACGGATCTACGTCGCGGTGAATCTGGGCCGCTTCAATCGTCCGGCGGGCGAGGCGGATTCCTGGATCTACGTCTTCGACGGTGAAAGCCTCGAACTCCTCGAAAAACATCCCGTGCCCGAGTTGGTCCACGGGGCCGGCGGGATCGCCTGCGACGGCGAACGCTTTCTGGTCGTCGGCGGTCTGCCGCCCGAAATCGAAGTGAACACGGTCCACGAATACGATCTCGATCTCCGCTTCGTGAGGAGCCACGTCCTTCCCTCCGGCCAGACCCGTCTCGGCATCCAGACCGTGGCCTGGGCACACGGGGCGTGGTGGTTCGGCTGCTACGGCAAAACCCTCCTGCGCGCGGACGACACCCTCCAGCTCACCGGCCAATGGGAATTCGACGCCGCCATCGGGATTGAGGAAGCACCCGGGGGACGATTTTTCATCGGCAGAAATCGTCGCGACCCCGAATCGGGGTACGCGGGTTCGCTGCACCACGCGGTCGCGGACGAGGAGACGGGTCTGCGGATTCTGGAATAAGGGACAGCCTCAGAACGGCAGCGGGGTGTTGGGGGCCACGGCGTCGTCGGGCCAGGGATTTTTGTCATTGAAAACCAGCATCTCCTCCATGGTCTCGACCTTGGCGAAGGTTTCGTTGATCTGCTCTTCCTTGGCCCAGACCCGGAGGCTGTCCAGCCCGAGGTGACGGATGAAAAACGGATAGGCGGCGAGTCGCTTGCTCGGACCGAAATCGTGGCCCTCGGTCGCAAAGTGAGCGTTGGCCACTTTGTCCTCCGCTCCGTAGAGGCTGTAGATGTGCCGGATGTAGGGGAATTCCACCTCGGGGGTGAACTTGGTGTAGTCCGCGCCGTTGGAGAGGAGCAACTGGGGGCGGGGGGCGGCCATCGCCGCGATCTCCGCGTTGTTGGTTTTGTGATCCGGGCCCCAGTGCACCGGCATCCCGCTTTCGCAGGGGCAGCCGCCGAAGAAATGCGCCGACACCTGGCAACTCGGCACGGCCACGGCAATGCGGTCGTCCAGCGCGGTGGTCATGAAAGTCTGGGTGGCACCGCCGGAATTCCCCGTCATGCCGATGCGCTTGGGATCGACATCCTCGAGGGATTCGACAAAATCGAGCGCGCGAATGCTGTTCCAAATCGTCATGCGCAGGATCTCGGGCACCTTGCCATGGACCCATCCGGCCTCCTTGGAATCCCCATAGCCGATCATGTCGTAGTGAAACACCACCGCTCCCATCCGCGCCAACACGGCACAGCGGGTCTGGCGTGAAGGCAGGAAACGGCCGCCGTGTCCGTGGGCCGAGACCACCCCGGCGTGAGGTCCTTTTTTCCCGAGGGGACGGTACAAGGTGCCGGTGATGTAAAATCCCGGCCAACTGCGGATGTGGACACTCTCCGCCGAATAACCCTCATACTCTCTCTTGTTGGAGTAAACAGGGTCGAGAGGCGGTTTTTCCGGCATCTCGGAAAGGCGGGCACCCTCCAGCATCCCGCTTCGGATCGCCGCCTTGCGTTTTTCCCAACTGGCGAGATCGGGGGTGGCTTTTTTGAAAGCCTCCAGCTCGGCCGCCGCTTCCTCCGGGGTCTGGGCGTGCCCCATCCTCAGTTTCCAGCCGTTCTCCAGATCGGTGACCTGGGCGGAGGCCGACCTGGTTCCCAGCAAACCGCCGACGAGGGCCAGGCTGGAAGTTGTCACAAAAGTGCGGCGATCCGCCACGGAGGAAAAAACAGGGGCGAGAGGGTCGGGTTTTCCGGTCATGTTGTCTTTCTGATTAGGCGGTGTTTGGTTCGGCAGTAAAAAATCGGCAGCCATCAGCTGCGCTTGTTTTTTTACCGACGCCTGGCATCGGATGCAAGCCCGGTCACCGCCCGCAATACGCCACCCGCCGGATGGGGATCTTCTCTCATTCCCCTTCCGAAGCGGACTCTCCGGACGACGAATTTTCCTCCTCGCCCCCTTGCTCAAGAACCTCTAGATGGTGCCGCAGAATTTCCTCCACATCGACCGAATGGCCCGAAGTGGTAGCGGGAACGGAAAGAGGGAGATCACTCGGATCGGCAAAATCGAAGTGGACTTCCCCGTTGGTTCCGTATTGGGAAAAACCCTCGTAAAAAATCTCCGTGAAACCCGGACCGCTGAACCTCGCTTCCTGGCTATCCACCCAGTCCAGAAGAACGCGATCATCCGGCGGCTCGGGCATTTCCACCAGAAGCTCGGACGGAGGCGGAAGATAGGAATCGAACGGCAACGCGATCTGCGGCGGATCGCCCTGGATGAGGGTGTCGAAGTAGAAGGAATACCCTCCGGCGGTGACGGGCACGGGTCCGGACCCGAAGGAACTGTCGTGCTCGTTCAGAGCCAGAACGCCGCTATCGGTCACGAGGAATCGGGTGAATTCATCCGCTCCCTTCGTCGGCCACGGATCGCTCCATCCTCCGCCGTAGGCCACACCGTTCATCAGCGCCCCGGTCGCAACCTGGTTGTTGGCGCGTCGCGGGAGGTAAAAGCGGATTTCGTCACCCGAAAACGCACTGTTCGCATCAACGACAAGATCGCCGCCGAAAATATTCGCGGGCTCGTCCACACTCACCCCGAGCATCACCGTCCCGTCGGAAGTCGCGAGCGAGTCGGCATTGCGATGTCCCACAAGGGCTCCCGCCAGGGTGATGTCGCCGCCGGAGGCGATCGCCACATCACCGAGACGGGTTCCGACTCCCCCGATGGAGGAGAGAGAACCCCTCATGTCATCCCCGTGCCCGATTTTGGCGTAGGCCCCGCTTGCGCCGGCCGCCGGAACCAGCACCGCGACATTGCCTCCTGTCGCAATGCCAATGTTTCCCGAGAGGGCCGATGTGACGAGGGCACCGCCATGACCGATCTGGGCGAAAGAAAGCGCACCGACACCTCCCTCGGCCACGAGATCACCATTCGCCGCGACAAGAATGTCCCCGCTGAATTCCGCCCCCGAGGCACTGCCACCCCCATGCCCGAGGAGAACGGAAGATTGCAATTGGGTTCCTCCGGCCAAATACAGGCTGCCGGCGACCTCGATAAAGATGTCCTGGTCCGCCACGCTGCCAAGATAGTTCCTCCCCCCGTGGCCGATCTGGACACTGGAGACACTGCCGTCCCCGGCCATGACACGAATATCGCCGCTGACCGCCGTCAGGGCGATCCCGCCCGTCACATCCCCGGCTCCTCCCCGGCCTCCGTGGCCGATGCGGCTCCCGCTGCGGAACCCGTCACCTCCGGATATTTCCACCTCGTTCACAGTGAATAAAATGTCACTTGATTTCACACCTATGCTACCGTCACCACCGTGGCCGAGCTGGGCGTAACCGACAAGACCGTCCCCGCCCGTCAGCACGAGGGAATCAATCGGACCCGCCTGCGCGATGGCCCCGCTGAGCGCTCCGGCGTAATTTGTCCCGCCATGCCCCACGAGCGCGTAGGAATTCAACCCGTCCCCGCCGAGGATATGCAGGTCTCCCGCTGTCTCGGAGAGGAGTGAAATCCCGGCGGCGATCGCGGCGGAACTCGCTCCCATGCCGCCGTGGCCGATCTGGGCAAATCCTCCGTCGCCTCCCGAACCCCTCACTTCAACCCCTCCTGCCCTGGTCGCGAGAGTGATTCCGCCGGTGATCAGCCTCGCATCGGTGCCCCGATAGCCGACCTGCGCATGGCGGTCCGCCCCGCCGGCGGCCGCGACAACACGCAGGGAGTCTCCGTAGAGATTTGTCGCACCCGTCGCCGCCCCTACGGCGACTCCGGCAGTCTGGGTGCCGTCACCGACGGAGAGGACGGCACCGCCGTTCGCGTAGGCGGACGGGGTTGAGAAAACGGTCGCTGCATCGAGGGAGAGGGCGGAAATCGGCGGGGCATCCGCCGTATCGATCAACTCGACGAGACCGGTCGTGCCATCCCAACCCGCCACCCCGTGAATCGCGCCGCCACCACCGTTTTGCACTCCGGCGAGGAAAGTGGTGTCGCCGGTGGCGAAAAGATCGAGATGGTGGGCACTGTCATAAAACGCTCCCGTTCCGTCCACGCGAAGATCACCATCGGTCACTCCTATCTCGACGGATCCTGCTCCGATGGAATTTTCAATCAAACCCGAGAGGCCGACGAGGGTGGCACTGGTATCGACTTGTCCGGTGATCAGGGCAAAGCGTGAAGCTCCCGACAAACCCGCCGATCCCATGTGACCAAGGAATCCGCGAGAGCTCTGATCCGCCAGTTCGGTGAGTCCTCCGATGCGGGCGAGCAGGTTTCCACCGCGGCTGCCGCCGGTGGGGGCAAGTCCGCTCCCGAACCCGCCGTGACCGATCAGGCCGTAGGCGTCGGAACTGGTTCCTCCATGGATGGCGAGGCTGGCAGCGATCAACTGCAGTTCCCCGCTGAAGTCACCGCTGCTCCCGAGACCACCGTGCCCGATCTGGGCGGCCGCCCGCACCGCCGATCCGCCGGTGACCCCGATGTGACCGCCCGCAACGAGGGTCAGGGCACCCGTTTTCGGCCCGAGGGCGGCACCCCCGTGATAAGCGCCTCCATGACCGATCATGGCAAAGGCATTGTTCCCGCCGCTCCCCCCGAGCACTTCAATGTCCCTGGTGGCGTTCAGCCGTATTTCGCCCTGATGGGTTCCCGAGGCTCGCTCTCCCCCGTGTCCGATCTGGGCAAATCCGTCGGTACTGCTTCCTCCGAGGACGGAGATGTTGGCCGCCCTGGCGATGAGAATATCTCCTCCGCTGCTGTTGTCCCCCAGACCCGCGTTGCCATCGGAGCGGCCTCCGCCGTGGCCTATCATCGCCGAGGAATTGGTCCCTCCACCCTGCAGCACAATGTCCCCCAGACCGCTCCCTGCGAGCGAATTGATCGTAATGTCGGAATCGATCACGGGAAGATTCAGCACATTAAACCCGCCATGACCGATGCGGGCGGAGACACTCGCGGTCGTCGAGGCGATCGCCCGGATCGAATCAACCGCGCTCACCGAAATCGCTCCATCGGTGACCGTCCCGGCATAATAGGACCCGCCATGCCCGATCTGCGCATAAGTGTCGGCTCCGCTTCCGCCGAGCAACTCGACATCCTCCCCGGAGAAAAGATGGATCTCACCCGAAATATCTCCGCCCCCGTGCGCTCCGCTGATGGTGCCAAAACCGCCGTGACCAATCTGGGCGAAAGCCCGTGTCGCGGTCCCTCCGGCGACGGAGATCGATCCACCGGCGGAGGGAGCGAAGGTGAGCGGATCGACATTCAGGAAAATGTCCCCGCTTTTCTCCCCGAGGGCGAGGGTGCCTCCGTGCCCCACGAGGGCGTAGGCGTTGCTTCCGCCGGTGCCACCGGTGAGGGCGATGGTTCCGGAGCTGAACAGGTGGATATCTCCCGACCAGTTCCCCGCAACACGGTCTCCTCCGTGACCGATCTGGGCAAAACCATCCGTGTTGCTCCCGGCGGTCACATAAATGTTGGTTGCGGCAGCGACGGTCACATCGCTGGAGGTGACACTCACATCACCGTCATGGATGGTGCCGTCGCTGCGGGTGCCGCCGTGGCCGACCATGGCGTAGGCGTTGACGGTACCGCCCTGGATCGTGAGGTCCCCTCCGCCGGTGGCCGGAGCCGTGTTCAGGGTGATGTCCGAGTCCGCCACGGTGAAGCTTACACTGGCGTAGCCGCCGTGCCCGATCTGGGCGTAGCTCGTATCGCTGCCCGCGAGGAAGGAGACCGCTCCTCCGGCGTACGCCGAGATGGCGGAGTCAACCACCGAACCCGAGGAAGAGGCTCCTCCGTGACCGATCTGAGCGTGAGCATTTGTCTGGGTGCCGGCCACAAAACCCAGATCACCGAAGGATCGAACCTCGATTTCACCGCTGTGGACGCCCGCACTGAAGTTGCCGCCGTGGCCGATCCTCGCATAACTGTTGTTTCCGGACCCGCCCGAAAAAGCAATGTCGCCATCCGAGGAAATCACCGAGACCGCACCCGTCATCGGTCCCGCGATCGTTCCGGAGTCCACATTGCTGAGATGCCCGATCTGGGTGAAGGAGCGGGTTCCGCCGCCGCTGCTCGCGACGATGTCATCCGTAGCGCTCACCTCGATATCCCCGATACGTGTCCCCTGGGCATTGCGCCCCCCGTGTCCGATCGCCGCATAGGTGTTCTGATTGGCTCCTCCGAGCAAGTCGAGACCGGCTCCGCTTGTTACGGTGATCTCTCCCGACAGGGTGCTGTTGTTGCTCGCGAGGCGGAGCCCGTGATGCCCGATTTGAGCGAAACTTTCCCCTCCCCCGGATTCGCCGAGATGATCGCCGGCTGCGTAG
>CAYLJC010000082.1:0-9063 GCA_964383345.1 uncultured Akkermansia sp.
CTCCAAGCTCTCCTCCGTTCGCCGATCCCGCCGCCTCCCCACGACCGCCACCGTCGTCGCGGCCATCCTCGCGGTGATCGCGTCCGCCTCCCCGAGCGCCTCGGCCGATCCCCTCAACCGCTTGGAAAACTGCACTTTCGTACCGACCGACTGGGCCGATGGAGACAGTTTCCGGATTCGGACGGAGGCCGGAGACGAACACACCATACGACTCTATGGAGCGGACTGCATCGAATGGCACGTGACCGACGATACCGATGCGAGGCGTCTCCGGGCGCAGCGGCGTTATTTCGGCATCGCCGAAACGGGGGGCGGCCCCGAAGCATCGATCCGTCTGGCCAAGCAATTCGGCGAGAGCGCAGCGACCGCCGTGCGGGAGCTTCTCCGGGAACCCTTCACCTTGTTCACCGCTTACTCCGACGCCCGCGGAGACGGGAGATACAAGCGCATCTACGGTTTTATTGTCACTGCGGACGGTCAAGATCTCTCCGAAACCCTCGTCCTGCTCGGACTGGCCCGGGCTTACGGCGTCTCGCGGGAAACCTACAAGGGATTGACCCGCGACGAATACCGGGAGCAATTGAAGGATCTCGAACTGATCGCCGCACGGGAGGGTGCGGGGGTGTGGAACCATACGATCTGGAAAAATCTGCCGAAGGAACGTCAGCTGCAACGGGATGACGAGCGGGAAATGAGTCTCGCCACCGGCATCGCTCCCCTCCGATCAGGGGAATTGTTGAATCCCAACCTCGCCGCTCGCGATGAACTGATGCGTCTCCCCGAGATCGGGGAAACCCTCGCCAGCCGCATCATCGAAGGACGTCCCTACGAGACCCTCGACGATCTCCTCGGGGTCGACGGGATTGGAAAATCCACCTTTTCAAAAATCAAAATATTCCTGGCCTTGCCGTAACTTCGTGGTGCAAATCATTTCGCTTTGCCAGGGGGAGGCTCACCACAGAAAACACGAAGGCACTAAGAGGAGGGGAAACGTGCCCGGCATGGCGAATTTTCTCGCCTTTCCCCGATCCTCCCTCAAAATCCGGATGCCGCCGCCGTCCCGGATTTCTTTCCGGGCCGACGGGGGACCCCCTTCCCCGCACGCCACGCCTTCGCCTTCTTCATGACCCCGTCAACTTCCCCGACTTCCCCACCCTCCTCCTCCGCCGACCCGCCCGGGGAAACCGTCCTCTCCGTGACGGGACTGCGACGATCCTTCGGTCGCTGCGCGGCCGACGACGGACTCGACCTCTCCGTTCAGGCCGGGGAAATCTACGGGTTTCTCGGTGTCAACGGGGCGGGAAAAACGACGACAATACGCATGCTCATGGGCATCATCGCCCCGGATCGCGGCACCATCGAGTTGCTCGGGAAAAAATCGCGGCGCACCACCCTCAAGCAAAAGCGACGCATCGGCTACGTCTCCCAGGACCAGAATTTCTACCCCTGGATGACAGCGGAAATGCTGGGGAAATTTGTCGGCGGCCTCTATCCCACCTGGGACGCGACCGAGTATCGCCGGCTCCTCTCGGTGCTCGAGGTTCCGGTCCACCGCAAAGTCTCTGGTCTCTCCGGCGGGATGCGGGTGAAGCTGGCTCTGGCCCTCGCCCTCGCGCCACGCCCTCCCCTCCTCATCCTCGACGAACCCACCGCCGGCCTCGATCCCGTGGCCCGGCGCGAGTTCCTCGAAATCATCACCCATCAAGCGCGGGAGTACGGTCGCACGACCTTTTTCTCGACCCATCTCCTCGACGAGGTCGAGCGCGCCGCCGATCGCGTCGGGATCCTCCACCAGGGAAAGAAACGATTCGAAGGCCGCCTCGAGGATCTGCGGCGGCGCGTCCGCGAGATACGCCTCCCCGGCGGCGATCCTCCGCCCGACGGCTTCCGGATCTGGCGGGAACTCGGTGTCACCGAAACCGGGACCGGAGCGGAACGTCGCCTCATCGTCGAGGCCGATCCGACGCGCTGGGAGGAGGCGGGAATCCCCGGCACGACACTGTCCCTCGATGACATCTTCATTGCCTGCGTCGGGATCTCGACAACCCGCCTCTGAGACCGACGTGATGAACCTCGCCCTGCTCTACAAGGAACTGCGTCAGCACGGCGTCTGGCTGGTCCTGCTCACGGGACTGAGCTGCCTCGTTTTCTTCCTGATTGTCTTCGCCACCGGTGCCGACGGCACCTCCGGAGGTGTCTTCTTCGGCATCCGCCAGGGTCTCTCCTGGTTTCTCGGCATCCCCGTGTATATTCTCTGCCATCTCCTCGTCGCGATGGAGTTCCGCCGCAAGACCCGGCTTTTTCTGGAAGGTCTTCCCCTGCCCCGCTGGCGCATGATCGCGATCAAGGCGCTGCTCGCTCTCTTCCTCTCGGCGCTGATAGCGGGAGCGGCGGTGCTCGCGGGCGTGGTCGCTGCGGGCGGACGCGAGGTGATCGACCTGGATTTCCTCGGCATCCTCCTGTCTTCGGCGATCAGTTGGGCATGGTTCCTCACCGCTCTCTTTTTTTTCATTTCCTTTCTCGGGAGATACAAGGTGGTCGTCCTCCTCACCCTGACATTCGGACTCTCGTGGATCAATTACGCGACGGCTCTCCCGCTGCGCGATTTTCCTCCTTTCGCCCTGCTGACCCACTTCGGTTTCGAGCGCGATCTCTGGCCGACCAAGGCGCTGCGGGGCACCGCGCTGATCACCGCGGGACTCTTCGCGGCGACTTTTTTCATCGGCCTGGCCAAGGAGGGTTCGGTCGCCGCGATTCTCGGCGAGGCGATGAGCTACCGGGAAAAAATGCTGCTGGGGGCGGCTGTTGCGATCCTTTTCACGACGGTGATGATCTGGTTCGTCCCCCCGGCGGAACCCTTCGCCCTGCCCGGCGCGGTGGAGGAGGAATACGACGGCGTCCGCGTCCACCTTTCCCCCGAAGACCTCGATCGCCCCGTCGATGACGAAGTCGTCCTCGCCTCCTGGCTGGCCCGCCGGTTGGCGGAGAAGCGCGATTGGCTCGGCATTCCGAAGGACGAATTCCCCCCCGTGTATGTGGTCGAACGCACAGGAGCCGTGAATGAAGACATCGAATGGGAGGAGGTCGAGGGCAACCGCGTCGTCCTCATGTACGCGGACTATCGCGATCCCGGCTTCACCAGAGACACCCTCGCGGCCTTTTCCATGAGTGTGGCCCTCAGCGTCCACTCGCACCGCCGGGTCAACAAGGAACGCCGCTGGTGGATCGTCTGCGGGATCGAGGGGCTCATCGAGATGGAGCACGCCGACGAGCGGAGACGTCTCGCGAGGGAGAAATCCGCCTGTGACACCGTCCTCGAGCACGGCTTCACCGTGGACAAATTGCTCGGTCGCGATCTCTACGCGGAAGAGGCCGGTTGGCGCGAGGCCGATGCGGTCACCTGGATGGCTTTTCGCTACCTCGTCGAAACGGTCGGGGAGGAAAAAGTTCGCGACCTGGCGCGGCGCACCATCACCCGTCGCGTCACCCGCCTGGACAGTCGACCGGTGTGGAGGGAATTGTTCCAACCGGTCCCGCAGGTTTTCGCCGCTACCACCGGACTCTCCCTCGAAGCGTTCGTCGAGGGTGCCCGCGACTACATCCTCGCCCATCCGGGGGCGGAAGACGCGGAAGAGGCGGAGGAAACCCCGGCAACAGAGGAGAGAAAACCATGAGAGCCTTCCGTGCCATCCTCTGGAAAGAGTGGGTCTCGCTGCGCCCCTTCGCCCTGCTCCTCCTCGCGCTTTTTGTCTTCGGACTCCTCCTGGTCCAGGCGACGGAATATTTCGATGTCTATCCCTTTTGGGAAAACATCATCGGCAATCTCGGCTCGGTCGTGTCGATGACTTTCATTCTCTGCGTCATTGTTGCGCTGGGTTTGATGGTCCGGGAAAAAGACGAGGGCACCCTGCTTTATCTCGACGGGCTCCCTCTCTCGCGTTTTTCCGTCTATCTCGCCAAATGGCTCGTCGCCGTTGCCCTCATCACCACCATCAATCTGCTCTGGACGCTCGAGTCCATCGTCTACGATCTGCTTTCGCGCGGGAGCGCCTCGCCACCCGTCCCGTGGCGGTCGATCGGCGTATTCGCCGCACTGGAGCTCTTTCTCGGCGTGTATTTTCTCACCATCCTGATCGCCTTTTCCTTCCTGCGGCGCTGGACCCTCGTCGCGGTGGGGGCGCTCTTCTGGATCGTCTACGGTTTGCGTTCGGTGCAAGCGCCCTACGCCGAGCTGCTCGATCCCTTCGCCCTCCTCGTCGCCCCGGCGGAGATCGATCATCGCTGGGAATGGCCCCGGCTCCAGCTTGTCGTCATGAGTCTCATCGGCCTGATCGCGTGGATCGGCGGCTACGCCCTGTTCTCCCTCCGTCAGGATTCTGCGGATGTCTTTACCCGCAGGTTGCGCGAGACCTGGTGGGGAAAACTCGCGGGCGGGTGCGCCGTCGTCCTGATCGTGGTGATCTGGCTGGGCATCTTCGTCACGGTCTCGTGGGAGGACAGTGTCGAAGCCGCTCGCGCCGAGGCGGAAGCATCGCTCCCGACCTCGCCGGAAGACAGCGAGAAAGAAATCGTCACGACGGAATCGGAACATTTCCTCTTCATTTATCGTCGGGAGATCCAACACCGGGTCGAGACGCTGGAAGCGCAGGCCGGCGCGATCCACGAGACCGTGGCCGACTTTCTCGAAATGCCGGAGACAGATCGCGACGACCGCATCACCGTCGATCTCTCCAGCCCCCTCGCCACGCACAACGCCGGGCAGGCCTACTGGAAAAAAATCCGCATGACCCTGCCGCCAGGTGACGGGGAAAACCCCGACCCCGGTGAAAAGGAAGGCGTCGCCATCCTCGGTCACGAGATCACCCACGTCTTCCTCGATCAGATCACCGACGGGAGGCTCGGAGAATCCTTCGACGCGGCCCGCTGGTTCCACGAGGGGCTCGCCAGCTACGTGGAGTTTCGCTTTTTCCGGGACGACAGCGGGGCCACCGCCTACCGCCGCTGGATCGCTCTCGCCGCGCAGTGGGAGGAAGTGGAGTTTTCCGAAATGGTCGACAACGCAACCTTCTCGACGAAGCGCGATCCATTCCTCGCCTACCCGGCCGGCTATCTCTGGGTCGACTCCCTCGTGCGGGTCTACGGCGATGACGCGCCCGCGAAACTCCTCCGCGCCCTCGGACGCCGCGACGGCCCGCGCAAGCTCCGGGGCCTCGCCCTCTGGCGCGACGCCTGCCTCGCCGCCGATTTCGATCTGGAGCGGGTCCGATCGGATTTCCGCAGGCAACTCGGCGACCTGCGGGAGGAGTATGCCGATGCCTCGCACGCTTTCCCGGAAATCACCTCCGGCGACGCCTTCCGGCGCGGCGACAAAATCGTGATCCGCCCGAAATTGCCCCACGGATGGAAAGAAAATCTGCCCGACGGTGCCGAAATCCTCTGTCGGGTGCGCCCCCGCGCCGACGCCAGCCCGACCGAGTGGCGCTACAGCGGGCTGGACGAAGGGGAGAGCTTTTCCGTCCCCGCGATCTCCTTCCTGAAACCCGCCATTGGCTTCCAGATCGGCTGGAAAATGGAAGCGGATTCCCGCTTTCCCGTCTTCGGGGAATGGGTCAACGTGACCGTCGCCGCGGACGGGAAATAAAACGGGCTCCACGAAAAGGTGAAACCTCTACATCTGTAGCCTTGCCAAATTCCGGACGAAACGCTACAACAGCGAAATGGAACCGAATTTATCTCTCTCGCCCGGAGGCGCCGTTGGCTCGGCGGTCATCGATCAACTCGCCCGCACCAAGGGATGGACGCGCTTTTTCAGCATCCTCATGTGGATCGGGGCGGTGTTTCTGCTTCTGGGGGGAGCCGTCATGGTATTCATGGGGCTGGCGGCTGGCACCGCCTCCGGCCAGATGGGAGAACAACTTGCGGCCATCGGCGGGGGTCTCGGTCTCGGGGTAATTTACTTCGTCATGGCCTTCTTTTACATCTACCCCGCCCTCAAGCTGGGCGGCTACTCCAGCCGGATCGCCGATCTGATGAACTCCCCGAACGAGGCCAATCTCGTCGCGGCCCTCAACGAACAACGCGCCTTCTGGAAATACGTCGGCATCCTCATGATCGTGATGTTTGTTTGCTACATCATCGGGATAGCCGTGCTCATCTTCGTGGGCATCGCTGGTGCCGCCGCCTCCGGCGTGTCGTAGCCTCGTAGCCCTCACTCCAATTCGGGCGGCACGTTGCCGTAGTTCCAACTGCCTTTGAATTCGGAGGCCGGTTGACCCGTCGGCACCGCGCCCGGCTGGAGTTCTTTGGTGAGGGCGATGCCCGCGTCGCGGATAAGATCACCGGCTTCGGGCACGAGATTGCTGTAACTTGTCAGTCTCGTCTCGTAACCGCCGCCGTGCGGGCCCATCGCTTCACTCGTGGGCACATAACCGACACAACCATTGGCGAGACTGACCGGCCAGGTGAAGGGAAACGGACTCGCCGCCTTTTGCTGCAATCCGAATTCACAAAAATACTCCGCCGGATTGGTCACAAAAACCGCCGGTCCGATCTGCACCGCCTGAACTTCGACCTGACGAACCGGTTCCTTGTCGATGAGAGCCTGGAGCATCACGATCTCCTTCGCCCAGATCCAATCGTTCATCGCCGCCGCTCCGGCGGGTGGCACTGCCACGAGGGTCCGGCTTTTCGCAACCCGCTCCGCCGAAGGAGGACGGCGGGGAATTTCGAGGACGCGGGAACGCGTCTCGACGACCACCTCCTTGGTGAGGGAAGCAACCAGTCCGGCCAGGACTTTCACCGCTTCGGCTCCGACGGAACCGCCCACAAGCATCGCGCCATCCGCTCCGCGCGGCGGCACCACCGACGCGGCGTTGTCGACCTGAGTGACATCACCCGAGGCCCCGTTGAGGAACACCACCACCACGTCCTCTCCGAAGGCCCCGCGGATCACTTTCTCCAGCGCCCAGGGATAGTTCGCGGAGATGCCGGGCGGGCTGGTCGTGGCGTGGCAGGCGAAAGTCACGACGCAGCCGACCAGTTTTCCCTCGTCGTTCCAGGCTCCGATGACCCCGACCTCGGGATCGATGGGACCCGCCGTCTCGACCATATCGGGATTGCCGACCCCGGGATGGGTGAAAGTCAGTCCGTTTTTCATGCGCCAGCGCCGGTTGAAGCTGACCCCGTCCTCCTCGCCGCGACCGAAACCGAGACCCAGTTCCGCCCTCTTTTCGTAGGCCTCGGTGACCGCCTCGACGATGCCCTTCATCATCGTCTCTAGGTAGGCGGGATCCGCGGCGGAACTTTTCTCGTAGGCCAGTTCCCTGACGAGTTCATCGGCGTGATCGAACTAGCCCGGCCGGACCATGCCGGTCGGACCCGAGGAATGGGAATGGGAAGCCCCGATGAGGACCGCCTCGCCCGGAATTCCCGTTTTTTCCTGAATGCGGCGGCGCACTTCGGCGACCTGGGGTTCGCGGATGAAAAGGGCGTCGAGACCGACGAGGGCGACCACCTTGGCTCCGTTGTCAAAGACCACCGCACGGGCCTTGCAGGGATCGTGAAAGACCTGGTGATATCCTTTCACGTAGCCGCCGGGACGCTCCATTCCGATCGCGGGGGAAATGTCGCGCTCGGCGAAACCGGACTTCACCGGGGCCGAGTGAAGAGGGTGGAGTCCCGCACCCGACAGGGTCAGGCCAAGGAGGAGGGTGAAGAGAGGAAGTTGTTTCATTTTCATTCACGGTATCAGGCAAGGAGAGCAGGGAAAACTGCCGGTCCCTGGCGCGATCTCGCCCGCCTCGCACGCAGCCCCGGCTCAGGGAAGCGGCTCGCGGGGGATTTTCTGTTTCCCGAAGAGCTTCTGGCCGAGGCGGCGGAGAGGTTGGTTCTCGACTTCGGCCTCCCGGACGACCTCGGCGCGATGGCGAATCGTGGGCACGCCGGGTTCGGGAAAGACCCGGGCGGCTTCCTCCCCGATCTCGCTGCGCACATCCTCGTCGTAGCTGCTCGCCACCGCCGCTCCATCTCCGTGGACCACGACGGGCTGAATGAAGATCATCAACTCGGAGCGGGACTTGGCGACATTGGTGCTTTTGGCCGCGTGCCCGATCAGCGGGATGTTTTTGAGGATGGGAATGCCGGCATCGGCTTCGTTTTTCGATTCGGAGATGAGCCCTCCCAGAATGATGGTGGAGCGATTGGCCACGGTGACGGTGGTGTTGAGTTCCTGTTTGCCGATGATGGGAATCTCGTTCTGGTCGATGAGCTGCTGCCCCACGACGCGGTCGTTGACCTGGACGATGTCGAGCGTGACCTCGTCGTCCTCATTGATCGTCGGAAGGACTTCGAGCTTGAGGACGACATCCTTGAAATCGACGGAGGAGCGCACCGAATTCGGGTTGTTGGTGTCGGAGACCGAAGTCGCCGGATAGGGCACCTCCTGGCCCGAGGTGATCTCGGCCCGCTTCCCGTTCTGGGTGTAGACGACGGGACGGGAGAGCACCTTGAAGCGCTGGGTCGCCTCCAGTGCGGTGACAATGACGTCGAGGGACTGCCCGATCTGTCCGTAAAAATTCAGCCCGGTGGCGGGGCCGAAGGGAGTGGTGGTGATCATGTCCGCGAGGTTGGCGATGTTGCCGGGAGCGCCCGGGAGGCCGATGATGTCGTTGCGTCCGTTGATGTTCCCGCTGGTGAAACCTCCGCTGCTCGGTTTGTCGCCGTTGAACTTCACGAAGCGCTGGAGATAATCGATACCGAATTCCACGTCGTCGCTGAGGGTGAGTTCCCCGATTACGGTGGCGAGGTAGACCTGCACGGGACGGCGGTCGAGGCGATCGATCATGTCCATCACGATCTGCTGGGATTCGCCGGTGCCGGAAACGATGATGGTGTTGGCCTGCCGGTCGGCGATGATACGGGTTTTCCCCACCAGCACGGAGATGGGGGCCACTTCGTCAATGGGAAAGGCGATCTGGTCGCTGCGACCGCCCACCTCGTCAGTGGAGCCTTGCTGCTGGGTGCGGTTCTGGTTGTTCTGCGCGGTCCGGTGTCCACCGGTGAGGG
>CAYLJC010000083.1:0-849 GCA_964383345.1 uncultured Akkermansia sp.
AACCTGAACGCGTAAAAGCGAAGTTTCAAGAGCGCACTCCTGACCCGCGACCCACGGCAGCGCGCTCCACACCGGACGGATCAGATCTCGATGACCCGCTCGCGTTCGTTCATCGCGCCGCAGCGCGGACACTCGGCGAGGTCGTGATCGGTGAGGTCTTCGAACACATGATCGCAGATTCCGCAGATGACAAAATGTTTGCGGCGCTGGTTTTCGCGGCCTTTTCGGAAAATCTCGGCGGCCACCCACGCAAAAAAGAGCGCGCAGAGGATACCGACGAGATAGACGGCGATCATTCCATCGAGGGTGACATGAAACATGGCTGGGAAAATTCCGAAAGGTACCGTGTACCGTCGCGGGGGAAAGATCAACCTTCACCGCCGATCTCGATCCAACCCACCTCCACGGCGGGGGCGGGGACGAAGCGCAGGGTCGACTCGATCACCGTGGCCAGTTCCGCCTTTTCCGACTCCTCCAGTTCGGCCCGCACTCCGGTGACCCGGACGCTTCCGTCGGGCGCGATCTCCAGGTCGATGCGCAGGAGCGGCAGGGATACCGCAGTGCCGAGGTAATCGTCCATAATCGACCAGGGCGCGGTGGGGCGATCGACGAGCGAGGGAGCGAACTTCACCCGGATGCTCCGCACGGGGCCGCCCGCGTCCGCTTTTTCCGCCTCGAGCGGGTCGAGCGGGAGGGGTTCGATCACGCCCGGGAGCGCCGCCGGATGCGGGGGTGCCTGCAACTCCAACTCGGTGCGCTGGAACGCCGGGGTGAAGCGGACCGGATGATCCTCCAACCGCACCCGCACCTCGCTTTGCGAAGAGGGCGGCAGCAGGAAGATAGTGCGGT
>CAYLJC010000083.1:859-9061 GCA_964383345.1 uncultured Akkermansia sp.
TGCGGTCGGAGATGTGCTGCAGGACCGAACGCACCGCCGGATTCGACGCGTCGAGGATGGTGATCGCATCGGGCCGGGGCTCGATCCGGACGGGAGACGGGTAGACCACTTTGAAAAGATAAAAGCCCGCCCCGTGAACCAGGACGGAAAAGAGGAGGAAGGCGGTGAGGTAGATCCAGCCCCGCTTTTCCCGGGTCCAGAGGAAAACCTTGCCCCTTTCTTCCTGCTCGTCCATTGCTTCGGATGTCGCCATCGCTCAGGGAGATTCCAGTTTGGTGGCGAAAGACACTTCGAAGCCGGCGTTGAGAACCAACTTGGCGATCTCCATGATGGCCCCGTAGTCGACCGTCTCGTCGCCGAGGATGACCACCTGACTCGAGCGCTTGATCGCCTCCTCCAGCCGCGGCGCGAGTCGGGCGAGATCGACCCGCTCGTCGTTGAAATAAAACTCGGCCGTCTCGCTGGGAATCAGGGTGATGATATGGGCGTCCTCCGCCGAAGGCAGCGACGAGACGGAACTCGGGAGATTGACCTCGACACCGGATTTCAGCACGAGATTGGAGCCGAAGAGGAAAAAGATCAGCAGCAGGAGAATCACGTCCACCAGCGGTGCCGTGTAGAGCATTCCGACCCGGTCGCTCAGCGTTGATTCCAGCTTCACGATAACCTCCTTTTCCCTCGAAAATTTACTGTCGGACCTCCTCCGCTCCTTCGCTCCCGCTCACACCGGCGGGCTGGTCGGGCCGGATCGAAATGATGTCGGTGGGATGGTTCCGCAGGTCGCAGATCGTGTTCACGATTTCGATGCCGGCGCTCTCCATGTCGTGCATGAGACTCTTCGCATAGGCCCGCAGGTGAGAGTAGAAAACAAAGGCGGGGATCGCGACCATGAGACCCGCTGCGGAGGTGATGAGCGCCTCGTAGACCCCCTGTGAAATCTCCGCCACGGTGGCGAATCCCCCGACCGCATTGATCTGGACGAAGGTATCGACGAGACCGAGGACGGAGCCGAGAAGACCGATGAGCGGGGCGATATAAGCGACCGTGAGGAGCACCGCGAGGTGTTTTTCGAGCTTCGGCACCTCCAGTTGGCCGCTTTCCTGCACGATCTCGCGCAGTTCCGTGCGGGGCGACGAATAGCGCCGGATCGCGGAGTGGATGACGCGAGCGGCGGGACCGGGCGTGGCGGCGCATTCGGAGAGGGCCTCGGCGTAGGCCTTGTTTTTGATCAGGTTGCGCAGACCGAAGAGGAGATCGCCGACGTCGATACGAGCGCGGTGGAAGTGAAAGAGGCGTTCAAGAAAGATGGCGATGGCGATGACGGAACACCCCAACAGGAGCCACATGAGCGGCCCGCCTTTTGTAATCAAATCCATAGGTGAGAGTCGATGTTTCGGCCCCGACTACGGGGAACAAGTGTGTAACATAGGATGCCCGGCCCGCCAAGCGATTAGTGGATCGCGGCTCCGTCCTTCAAAAATAGAACGGACCAGAGCTGCGAACCTCAGACTCTTCTTCCTCTTCATCGACCCTTTTTTTGATTTCCCCGGCGAAATCCTCCGCCTCATCCCCGGAATCGGGCTCTTTTTCCGACTCCTCGCCGGAATCATCCAAAAAGTCTGCGAAAGTCTCCTCCGCCTCGGGCATGCCGAATTCGGACTCGTCGGATTCCGCCGCGATTTCGCTTTCGTCGACCGCGGGCTCGTCGAATGCAAAAACGGGGGGGATTCTCTCCCCGGTCTCTTCTTCGCTCTCGCTTGTGCGGGCCGCGTTGTCTTCCTCCTCTTCCTGCAGTTGGAAAAAATCGGGGAGACTCGCCGGAGCGACGGCTTCGTCCGCCACCGCTTCGATTTCGGGTTCGTCATCGATTTCCGGTTCGTCGGCTTCCACTTCGAGTTCGAAGACGGAACCCGACGGGGGCAAAAAGGGCGGAGATTCTTCCTCATCGCCAACTCCCTCCGCTTCCTTTTCCCCGTCGAAGGGAAAATCGACGGCAGCCTCGTCCGGCGAGACGACTTTTTCGCGTTCCCTCGGGAGGGGCACGGAGGGTTCGATCACGATCTCGGGTTCGCCGAAATCGAGCGGTTCCAGGATCTCCCGCGGCTCGGCAGCCGGCATCCCGCCGGAAGACTCCGGGGCTTCGGATTCGGGAAGATGTTCCGCTTCCGGTTCGATCTTGTGTTCCCGCTCCCACTCTTGTTCCCGCTCCGGTTCCGCATCGGAATCGAGGAGATCCCGGGCGGCCCGCCGCCGCGCCGCTTCGCGCACGGAGCCGAGGCCCGTCCCGACCGATGCGGGCAGCGACACCTCGACCGGCCGGATGTCGTGGAGCAGTCCCGCGAGTTCCCCTTCGATATACCGGGCTTTGTTCCGCACCAGTCCGGCGGGTCGGCTCGCCTCGGAGACCCCGACGAGAATGAAGCGGTTCACAATTTCACGGAGATAGACGAGGCGGTCGCCGCCGAGGTGGAGACTCTCCAGTGCACCGGTTTCGCCGAGACGGGAGACGAGGGCGCGCATCGCCCCGCTCGCCCCGGCGACGAGGGCCGAGATGACTTCGACGGTGACTTCCTCCTCCGCCGAGATCCCGGCGACGAGCGCCCCGCTGCGATCCACGATCAAGGCGGTCTCGAGACCGGAATCCTCCGCGAATTCCCGCAGCAGGTCGTCGGCGCGGGAGGCGACCTCGTGACTGATCTCCAGGGGGAGGGCCGCTGCGTATTCTTCGCTCTCCGTCTCCGGGCTGTTGCTGTCTCTGCTTTCCATGGTCGTGACGAAAGGGACGATGGCGACGATTCCCTCGTCGTCATCCGGTGTCCGATGGGGGCGCCGGCTTCAGTTGACTCCTTCGAAAACCAGTTTCTCGTCCCTGTTTTCCACCCCCATTGTATGCCGCGCCGGGGCCCTGAGGGAAGCATGAAATTTCCTGAGGATCTCACCGGTCAAATGGTCGAGCGTGGCAAAAATCTGGTATCCGCTCGTGGCGCAGGCGAGAAAGGAGGGACCGCGCACCGCGAAAGCCTCGTCGAAATCCTCGGGGCGGGTCACCCCGGGGCGGTCGCGTTTGTTGTATTGGAACACCACCGGGATGCGGTCGGGGGGGACATTGTTTCGCAGCAGGGAATCGCGATAGCCGTGGTAGGCGGTGAGGTTCTCCCCGAAAGGTTCCAGGGTCGAATCCGCCACAAAAACGATGCCATCCGCTCCGGCGAGCACCGTGCGACGGGTCTCCGCAAGCGAGTCCTGGCCGGGGGCGGTATAGAGTTGGAACCGGGTCCGGTATCCGGCGACCTCGACGGCGTGGACCGAAAGAAAGTCGAAACAGATCGTGCGGTTCTGCTCGGTCGCGATGGAGACGAGTTCGCCCCGAGCATAGGGATCGAGCCGACGGTGGATGTAGCTCAGGTTGGTTGTTTTCCCGCCACCGGCCGGACCGCAATACACGATCTTGAATTGAATCTCCCGGGTGTCGTGTCGAACCAGTGCCATGTGGATTATTCCTCCAGTTTGATGAGACTCCTCGCCGCGAGGATGAGTTTTTCCCGCACTCCCGGCTCGAACGAAGCCGTCTCATGGGTGACCATCACGCAACACTCCCCTTCGAGGAAAAGGCTCACGATGCCGCGGTCGGTGTGCAGGGTGAAAGTGCGCGCCTCCGGCAGTCCGGTCAGTTTGGCGAGATTCCGCAGAGTGGCGACCATCTCGCGGGCCTCGCCGCCAATCCGGCCGCTGTCCGTCTTCGACGCCTGGACGAGTTTGCCCGGCGTCGAAAGGGTGCAATTGACGATCCCCGGCAGCCCCACGATGCGGCGCGCCACCATGGAGAGGGTGAAGGTCTCGCTCGTGGAAAATATCGCCCGCAGCTCGAGATCGCGCGGTTCGCCGTCGGCCCCGGACAAAGCCGGTGCGGGGTGCGCTTCCTCCGGCCGGAAGGCCCGGGCGGGCGTCTCTTCCGGTTGCGGTTGCGCGACCGGTTCCGGTTCCGAAGCGAAAACCGGTTCCGGGGCGGGCTCCGGCTCCGGGGCCGAGACTGGCTCGGGTTCCGGTGCGGGAGCGGGGGCCGGCGACGGATCCGCGAAGTCGAGGGGCTCGAAAGCGGGAGTTCCGGAAAACGCGGGGATCGGAGAGAGCGGCGGAGTCGGGTCGATCCCAAAACCCGCGAAGGTTTGCGCCGGTGGCTTTGCCTCGGACGATTCGGATTTCGCCGCCGAATCCTCCCGGGGCATCGCGGGGAAATTTCCCTCCGGTGCCTTGGAAGCGGGCGGATACGGTTCGGGGTCCGCTTCGAAGGCGGAGAATCCGGTGGCGGCGGGTGGGGCGGGTTCCATGGGAGCGGGGCTCGGAGAGGCGGTCGGTGGGGCGGCCGGAGAAAACCCGGCGGACGGGGTGTCCGCGCCGGACCCGCTGCCCTGTTTCAGGAGATTGCCGATGCTCTCGAAGGCCGGAGGAGAAAAAGGCTCGTGTTCCGGCGTGGCGTTGTCGCTCGCCGGCGACCCACCGCCTTGGAACATCGCGCCCCATACGCCCTGGTGCTCCTCGCCCGCGCCGCCTTCCGTGTGATCCGCGCCGCTTTGCCCGCCCGACGGTTCCGCTGCCTCGCTCTTCGGTTCCGGAATGTCCTCGTCTGCCTTGGCCTGCATCGAAAAAAGAGTGCTGAAGGGATCTTCTTTTTTCCCTCCGAAGGAGTGGCTTCCCTTGTCGTCCGCCTCGTTCCGGAACGCGGCCCCCTTGCCTCCGAAGAGGGCGGAAGAAGAGAGCGATCCGAAGCCGGAAGATTTTCCTCCGGGGAAAGCTTTGTCCCCGCTCTCCGGTTTCGCGATCGGGCCTTCGAACCCGGCGGACATTTCGGGTGACGCCGACGGAGCCGCCCCAGCCGGAGAATTTCCCTCGCCCGACGGTTTCACGGGAAAATCCTGGGCGGAAAAAGGATTCATCGCTCCCGGCGAACTCTTCGGCGGAGAGAGCGTGTCGGACCCGCTTTTCCGCTCCGCCGCCGGAGAGGTCGGCGACCAGAAGGGGTTGTCCGAGGCGGGCGGCTCGCCGCTGAATCCGGCGAAGGGTTTTCCCGCCGCCGGTGAAAAACCCGACACGCCGCTCGTCGCTCCCGTCTCCCCCATGGCACCGATTTTGGGCGGCAGGGTCACCACCGAATCATTCAACGGAGTGATCTCGGCGGCGAAAAGTTCCGGGCAAAGCTGGTAAATGGTCGAGAGTTTCACATCGCGGCTGCCGTCGGCGGGCAGCGGAATGCGCAGTTCGCGTGTCATCGGAATGCCGCTCTGCGCCGAGATCGCCGGTGGAATGAAGGCGATGAGTTCGCTGATCAGGAAATCCTGCCCGGGCGGTTCCGCCGCTGGCTTGGCATCCGCTCCCCCCCGGCTCGCGCCTCCTCCGGCCACTCCTCCCGGCGTTTCCGATCCGCCGGGAACGCCGCCGATATCGTCTTCATCCGGAGTGAATATGTTGCGAAATGAGAACGACATGGCACCTGCGTGATTTTGAAAAATTTCCGCTCGAAAACCTCAAAGAAATGATTTCTCGCGAGTTTATAATTTTTGTAGTGATTCCAGATTATAATGTCAAAACTAATTAATCAAGATATTTTTATAATCTCGATCACTTAATTTCGCTCCCGGATTCTGTTTCCCAAGCTGAGCCGCCTCACAGCAACCACCAGAGCAGCAGGACGAGGCACCCGTTGTTGATGGCGTGGGCGACCATGGGTGCGATGAGGGAGTCGCGCCATTCCCGCAGCAGCGAAAAGCCGATTCCGATCCCGGCCAGGGCCGGAATAGCAAAAAACCCCTGGGGATGCAGCGCGGCGAAAATCACGCTGGTGAACAAGGCCGCCGCAAAAAAACGGAAACGTCCCCGAAAATACCGCTGGAGCGCTCCGCGGAAAAAAATCTCTTCAAAGAGCGGAGCGAACCCCGCCGCGAGCCCCAGACAGGCGAGCTTGGTCCAGAAGGTGCCGTGATACATCCAGCCCACGATGGGGTGGGCTTCGGGTCCGAGCGGCGCACCCCCTCCGCCCGACGCGGACTCAGGTCCGTCCCCGCCGCCGGAGGGCAGGAGACCGCCGCCGTCCTGAACATACCCGGCGACGAGTGTGAGCAGCAAGGTCAGGGAAATCCCGATCGAAGCGATCGCGAGGACCCCGAGATACCCGACCATTCCGGCAGCGATTTCCCTGCTCCAACCTTTTCCGCGGTGGAGTCCGATCGCCCCGAGGAAATCTCGCCACCGCATCCCCCGCAACCGGGGCCAGCACAACGGAACCACGACCGCCACCCCATAGCCGATCAGGGAGAACGAGCCATCGACATAGGCACCGAGCAGGGCTCCGGCGGTCATGATCCCCAGATAGAGGGCGAAACATTCGAGCAGCACGCCACCCGCGCCCCCTCCCGCCACAAAAGCGTTGGTGGTTTTTCCCTCGCGGAGACGCCGGAGATGCAGGAAAAGGAGGACACCCCCGACGAGAATCCCCAAAAGGCCCGCGGTGAAAATCAGGCCCATCGTCGCCAACACGACAAGGGCCCTCGTCTGGATCGCCTCCTCCCGCGGCGCGTCGGCGAGACCGGGCGCACGCGCCAGATCGGCGAACCAGCCCAGATGCGTGCGCAGTTCCCCGCGCTGGACTTCATCGACGCCCACGGTCACCGCCCTGGTCGTGGCGGAGGCGAGAGCGTCGGGAACTTGGTCGGAAAAACGCCGCAAGAGCAACGGGATCCGCGGCGAATCCGGCCGCACGAAACATTCGAGCAGGGCGAGCGCGGCGACGGCGTGGTCATCCCGGGCGAGCAAAGAGAGATCGTCCATCGCCTCCATCGCCGCCGACGGATTCAGTGGGAACGTCGCGATGACGACCTGGCCCTGCATTTTCAAAACGGCGAGATCGCCCGCGCGATGGACCGGGGCCTCGCTCCCGCCCGCGTCTCCCTGTCCCGGTTCCTCGGCCAGCCAGTGGAAGGGAAACAGTGCGAAAAGGATCATCGGCCAGCACCACCACGCCGCCCGCCGCGGCGAGACCGGGGATGCCGGAGGCAATGCGGCCGGATCGGGTGGCGGAGGAGAACCGTGCGGAAGCATCATTGTCGGGTGAACAGGGTCGGGTCGGGCGCTCCACCCTGTTTTGTCCCGACCGCGCGGGAGACGATCGGATCGAAGGACAAGTCCGACGCCTCACTTGGCGCTGACGTCGTAGCAGACGAGAAACTCCTGATCGCGCAGATAGAGCTTGCCGTCGAGAACGAGCGGATGTGTCCAGACCTTCCCCTTGGGATGACGGTTGGGACTCTGGGGATCGAGTTGGAAACGTCCCTTTTGCTTGTACTCCTTCGGGTTCACTTCTACGAGAGTGAGAGTGCCATCGTCTTCGTTGAGCGCGTAGATGTGGCCGTCGGCGACATGGACGGATCCCTTGAGGGTGAACTGGCCTTTTTCGTTCCAGACCATCTCCCCGGTTTCCCAATCCTGACAGATCAGTCCTTTGGCATCCGAGAACCCGTAGAGGTGTTCGTCCACCTTGATGACACCGCCGTGGTGGTTGACCATCGTTTTGTTTTCCCACACGTCGGTCGGCTGGTTGTCGCTCCCGATGCGCACGAGCTTGCAACCCACCCCGTAACCGGAGGAGATATAAATTTCATTTCCCGAAACGATGGGCGTGGGAATCACCGCGGTTTTGCCGCCCCAGGGGGAAGTCCAGATGACTTTCCCGTCCGCGGCATTCACCCCGACGAGTTCCTTCTCGAAAAGTTTGATGTACTGCCGGATGCCGTTGATCTCGGTGGGGATGACGGTGGCGTATTCGGCCTTGCCGGGTTTCAGTTCCGTGGCGGCCCAGATCAGCTCACCGGTCTGTTTGTTGAGGGCAACCATGCCGGCCTCTTCGCCCCCGGGCGCGAGGACGAGCTTGTCGCCGTCGATGAGAGGCGACTCGGAGAAACCCCATCCGCCCATCTTGCCCTGGAAATCCTCGACGAGATGTTTTTTCCAAACGAGTTCACCGGACCCCGCCTCAAGGCAGAAGACCCCGCCCTTGGGATCGATCCCGTAGACGCGACCATCGGAGTAAGTCGGGGTGCTGCGCGGACCGTGCCCCCAGCCGGAGGCGTAGCCTTCCTTGTCATCCTTGGAAACGGCGCTCGCCCAGATCTCCTTGCCGGTGGCGACATCGACGGCCACGAGGGTGACATC
>CAYLJC010000084.1:0-8998 GCA_964383345.1 uncultured Akkermansia sp.
CGAAGCACCGGACGAAGCCACCGAGACTCCGATTTTGAGAGGGAGGCCTCCGGCAAAAAAAGCCCAGGTCACTTTTTCCATTTCCTCCTGGAGACGGACGTTGTTGGTGTAGGGGTCGATCCCGAGTTGGCGGGCACATTCCAGTTTGGCTTTGTCAAATCCGGCCACACTTTTGATGGCCTTGCCGAGGCCTTTGTTGTCCGCTTTGTCTTCGTCCGGAGCAATCTCTTCGTCTTCTTTGTCATCACCGAGCCGACGGGCGGCGTTGCCGATGCCCGAGCCCACTTTGCTGAAAAAATGACCGACCGATTTGGGGACTTGAATCACCGCTCCGCCCGGGTCCTCGACGATATTTTTTACCGCGTTGAGAGGGGTTTCGACCGATTTTTTGACCCCTTCGGCAAAGAGTTCTCCCCGGCTGATTTCGACAAGGATCGAAATGGCGCGGATTTCCTGGACGGTGCGCTCCAACTCCCTGATACCGACACATTCATAGGTGCCGTAGTCGGAGTCGATCACAAACTCGATGAGGTAACCATCGCTCCGCGCGAGGTCGCGGACGCGGTGATGGGGACCGGCTGTCAGATAGGCGGGAATGACTTCCGAAGCGCTGAAGGTTCGTGTCTCCTCGAACGCGGCGAGGGGCACGACCGGAAGGATCCCGCCGATAGTGAGGATGAGGAGGAGGGGGGAGACCGCGGCGGGTTTCATCGGTCAGATTATTTTTGGATGCGATGATACAGCGCCAGGGTCTCGCGGGCGATCCCGGCCCAACTGAATTTTTCGAGGACCCGTTGTCGTCCCGCCCGCCCCATCGCGACGCAGCGCTCGGGATCGCGCATCAGTTCGTTGATCCCGGCGGCGAGATCGCGGGAGTAATCGGCGGGATGGACCGCCTCGAAAGGTGACTCCCGCTGCTGTTCGAGAGGGATGAGCAGGCCGGTCTCGCCGGGCAGGATGATCTCTTTCATCCCGCCGACATTCGATCCGACCACGGGTGTCTCGCAGGCCATCGCCTCGAGATTGATGATCCCGAAGGGTTCGTAGATGGACGGGGTGCAGAAGACGCGGGCGTGGCTGTAGAGGGCGATCTTCTCAGGAGTGGGAATCATGTCCTGGATCCAGACGACGGAGGCGTCGCAACCGGCCCGCACTTCGGCGACGGCGGATTCCATCTCGGCCTTGATCTCCGGGGTGTCGGGCGCGCCGGCGCAGAGCACGACCTGGGCGCCCGGATCGAGGTGGGGGATGGCGTTGACGAGATGGACGAGGCCTTTTTGCCGGGTGATGCGTCCGACGAAGAGGACAAAAGGGGTATCGGGATCCACGCCCCGTTTTTCGAGGATGGCACGGTTGGCGGTGGGGCGGTATTCGTCGGGATCGATCCCGTTGTAGATCACCTCGACCCGCTCCTCGGGGACATCGAAGAGACGGAGAATGTCCGCCTTGGTCTCGTGCGAAACGGCAATGACGGCGTCGGCCATTTCGAGGGCGGTTTTCTCCAGCCAGAGGGTGAAGTCGTAGCCGTTCCCGAGTTGGTCCCGCTTCCAGGGGCGCAGCGGTTCGAGAGAGTGTACCGTCAGGGCCATGGGGAGACCGTAGGTGAGCCGGGCGAGGATGCCGCCGAAATGGGCATACCAGGTATGCAGATGGACCACGTCCGCGTCGATCCGGCGCGTGTTGAAATCGAGGCAGCGCTGCAGAGCGGAAAAGAGCGAATGGAGGGCGGGCGGGGCGGTGTATCCCGAGCTGTCGGCTTCCATTCCGAAGACTTCGGGATTCCCGCCGGAGATATGTTGTTCGCCGAAACAGCGCACCTCCACCTCGCAGAGTTTGGCGAGTTCCCGGGTGAGATACTGGACGTGGATGCCGGCCCCTCCGTAGATGTGGGGCGGGTACTCGTTGCTGAGGAAAAGGGATTTCATCGGGAGATCAGATCACCACCTTCGAGCGCCAGCGCGCCACTTCAACTTCGCCCCGGTGCCGTTCCCGCAGGATTTCCTGGAGGGCGTGGGACTGCTCGGTCTCTCCGTGAACGAGAAAGACGCGTTCTTTTTTCCCTCCGATCTTGTCGAAATAATCGAGTAGTTCGCTGCGGTCGGCGTGACCGCTGAAAGAGTCGAGAATCTCGATGTTGGCCCTGACCTGGAACGGATCGCCGAGGATGGAGACCTCTTCCATGCCGCTGCGGATTTTTGCCCCGAGGGTGTGTTCGGCGCAGTAGCCGACAAAAAGAACGGTGTTTTTCGGATCTTCGATGTTGTTGCGGAGGTGGTGGAGGATTCGTCCGGCCTCACACATGCCCGAGGCCGAAATGATGATCGCGGGTTCGTCGAGATCGTTGAGGGCTTTGGATTCATCGACCTTGCGGATGAGACTGAGATTTTCAAATCCGAAGGGATCGCGTTTCTCGAAGAGGAACTCGTAGACCTCCTCGTTGAAACATTCCGGATGGAGCCGGAAAATCTCGGTCGCGCTGACCGCGAGCGGACTGTCCACGTAGATCGGCACGGGGGGGATGAGCTTTTCTTCGGTGAGTTGGTGGAGGACGTAGACGAGCTGCTGGGTTCGTTCCACCGCGAAGGCGGGAATGATGATCTTGCCTTTTTTGTCGAGGGCGCGATTGAGAATGTCGCTGAGGAGGTGATTCGCCTGGGTCGGCAACTCGTGTTCGCGGTTCCCGTAGGTGCTCTCCATGAGGAGGATATCGACGTCTTCCGCCACCGCCGGATCGCGGAGAATCTCATTGTCGCCGCGCCCCACGTCGCCGGAAAAGAGGAGCCGTTTGCGCTTGCCGTGTTCGACGACATCGAGAATGACCTGGGCCGAACCGAGGATGTGTCCGGCGTCGATGAAAGTCAGGGTGACCCCGTCGGCGATGGGGATGGAGCGGTTGTAGCCTATGGTGACGAACTGGCGGACGCATTCTTCGGACTCCTGCTCGGTGTAGAGGGGTTCGAGATCGGGCTCGCCGCGTTTGGCACGGCGCTTGTTGAGCCATTTCGTATCCTGCCCCTGAATGCGGGCGCTGTCCGCGAGCATGATCTGGCAGAGATCCCGCGTCGCGAAAGTGGAGTAAATATTGCCTTTGAATCCACCGCTGGTGAGACTGGGCAGGTTGCCGCTGTGGTCGATGTGCGCGTGGGAGAGCACCACGGCATCAACGCTTTTGGGTTCGAAAAAAAAGTGACGGTTCCGGTCGTTGGCGGTGTCGCGCCGCCCCTGGTAGAGACCGCAGTCGAGAAGGATGCGGGAGCCGTTCACATCAATGAGGTGCTGTGACCCCGTCGTCGTCTCGGCTGCTCCACAAAAAGTGATTTTCATGAAGGAGTAATAACGGGTTGTCGCCACGGGATCAAGCGGAAGGGCCCGATTCGGGACGAAAGGAACCAGAGGAACGCCTCCGGAGGGCGGAGAAAAGGCGGGATTGTAGCTTTGGGGGAAGGATTTTAGGCGATTTAAAAGATCCCGCTGTAAAAAGCACAATCAGAATAACAAATATTTACAAAATATTTCATAAATATTAAATTTAATCTTGTGCCAAATATAAAGTTGTCATAAGCTCTCCCCATGAATCGAATTGCGACCACCCTGACGACCCTCACGGCTTCCGCTCTTCTCTGCCAATCGCTCGGTGCGGCAGAGCCGACGATGGAGGTGCTGAGCTCCAAAATCACGGCCCTTGAGTCCCGCATCAGTTCGCTGGAGGCGGCCCTGGCGGATGATAGCTCCTACAGCTACTCGAACGCGGCGGTGATCGAGGCGACCAATGGCGCACCGGCCCAGACCTCGTCCGAAGTCAGGGAAACCTACGTGATTCAGGATGGCGATACGCTCGGCAAGATCGCCAAGAAATTCAGCATCGAGCGCAAAGCACTCCTCGAAGCCAACCGCCTCAGCGAGGGACAGCCTATTTATATCGGGGAGACGCTGATGATCCCCGGAGCCGCTCCGGCACCCGCACCGAATGCGAAGATGGCCGAGACCAGCAAGCCCGCCGATGTGAAGAAAGATTCCCTCGTCGTCGGCGAGACGAAAAAAGAAAGCAGCGCTCCTGCGAGCGTGCCGGCTCCGGCCCCCACCGCCACGAAAGCGCATAAGGTCGTCAAGGGCGACACCCTCACTTCCGTGGCGAAAAAATACCAGACCACGGTCGCGAGTCTCAAGTCCGCCAACGGGCTCCGCAGCGATACCATCAGCTTGGGTCAGACCTTGAAAATCCCGGTGACCCAGACCGCTGCGAATCATTCGAAACCCGCTCCCGAGACCAAAAAGCAGGAGCAGGACAGCTCTTTCCAATATGACAACGAGCTTCTCCGCTCGGACGAGACCTACGGCTACTACACCGTGAACAAAGGCGACAACCTCTACGCCCTCGCCCGCGATTTTTTCACGACCATGTCCGAGCTCCAGCGCATCAATCGCCTCGGTGCCAGCACCACGATTTATCCCGGTGACGAGATCATCGTCCCCACCGCCAAATACAACGCCTACCACAAAACCGGCGAGGTCGCGAACCGCTGAGCGACTGGCGGGGAAATCCATTTGTCTCCGAGACGATTCCCGAGGTTGTTGAGAGACAAAGTTGAGTGGTCAAAAAAACCCGGTCCCGCAAGGGGCCGGGTTTTTACCGTGTGGGGGTTGAGGGTTCTTCCTTACAACCTGAATCCCTCCCTTCCGTCCGGAAATCAGGGCGGATCCGGTTGTTCCCGGTCTCCCTCCGTGGGAGTTGTTTCGGCGGAGGGGAGGGGGATCTCGACCTGGATCGTGACCTGTCCCTCGTCGATGACGGCGGAGGACCGGACCATCCCCGTCTCCAGCGTCGCCGCGTCCACACCGCGTTCGGTGAGAAAGCGCACCACCTCCGCGACACGCTTTTCACAGAGGTATTCCAGAAAGGCGCTCGATCCGCCGCTCGTTTTCACCGCTTCGATGCGAACGGTTCGGCCGAGGTGGTCGGGGGCGAGGAGATGGCGCACCAGTTCCGCGATGACCGGTTCCTGATTGGCCTGGAGGAGGAAGGAATTCCGGGAAAAAAACACCGAGGGCAGGGCCTCGTAGCGCGGCATTGGAGGAGTCTCCGGGGGATCGGCTGTCTCCGTGGATCCCGCTACCCCTGTCGCCATCCCGGAAGAGCCCTCGTTCGCCGCCGGTTGGCTGCCGTCGCCCGTCCCCGTCATCTCCAGGGGCAGGGCGCGGAGGGGCGTGGGGGAGGCGGGCTCTTTGCCTTCGATCCGGTCGAACTGGCTGAGCATGGCGAGGGTGGGAAACAATTTTTCCAAGAGCAAACCCGGGACCGCGAAAGGCTGCTCACGGGCCGGGGAAAGATCGACGGGCGGGTTTCCGGGCGATTCCCGGTTCATCCGCGCGACATCGAGTTTGGGCAAATCCTCCGTATCGACGATGCGAATATGAGGGAGGAATTGTCGTTCCCCGCGGATCGGTTCAAGGCGGAGACGCAGGGCGGTCACGGCAACGGGACTGTCGGTGAGACCGCCGACGAGGACGCGGTCGGGCCAGATCTCCAGCCATCCTTCCTGGGTCGAGAGTCCCAGTTCGGTGATCAGACTGCCGAGATCGGAGAGCGGGGGGGGCGGTGCGGTCGCCTCGACTACGAGTCCCTCGCGAGCTACCTTCAGGTCCGGCCGCGCACCGACAGCGGCGGCGGCGAGCGATCGGGCGCTTTCCTCCGAATCCACGCGACCCCTGAGGGTGATGGTCTCTTCCCCAAAGCGCACCGAGAACTCGGGCGCTTCTCCGGGCGCTTCTCCGGGCGCGGCCGTCAGCGTCCCGGCGAAAACCGGGAAAAGGCTGATGAGGAGGGCGAGAGAGGGACGGGACATCATCGGAGACGGCGGCTGGGGCCACTGTTCATTACACGCTGCTTCCACCGCTCAAGTCAATCTCGCAGAAACGGGAAAATCGTGGGCTCGTCCCCTCGCCGACAGACGAAAACGACGGGTCGGAGCGCTTTTTCGGGGTTCTCCTCTGCTTAGGGACTTGCTTAGCCCGGCCCTTTCGCCTTTGTTTCCCGTTCTTCTCAGAAAAGATGGCTGATATTCCTTCCCTCAAGCAGGCACTGGCCGTTTCTCCGGACAACGTGCCGCTCCTCCTCATGCTCGGTGAGGCCTACCTCGAACAATTCAGTCTCGACGATGCAAAATCGAGCTACGAGGCGGTCTTGCGCGTCGATCCGGTCAATCCCCACGCGCGTGTCCAGCTCGTCCAGATCCTCAACCTCGAGGCGCGATCTTCCGAGGCGATCCTGCGGCTGGAGCAGATCTGCGGGGAGCATCCGAACTTCGCGCCCGCCTGGCTGCTTCGCGCCCGACTTTCCCTCAACGAGAGCCGCGCCCGTGAAGCCCGCGAGCATTACGAGCGGGCCGTCGCGCTCGATCAATCCCTGAAAAACGAGGATCTCCTCAAGCGCATTCGCCAGGCCGGCGGGCAGCGCATCACCGAAGAACCGCGCGAACCCTCGCCACAGCGCAACGGGGATCGTCAGGCCGGGGCCTACTACGATCCCGAGTTCGAGGAAGATGACTTCGAGGACGATCCCTTCGGCGACGGCGACATCGACATCGAGTTCGATCAGAAACCCGACGTCGATTTCGACCGCGTCGGCGGCATGGAGGCGGTCAAGGAGGACATCCGCATGAAAATCCTCTACCCGCTGGAAAACCGGGAACTCTTCGAGGCCTACGGCAAACGGGCTGGAGGTGGGGTTCTCCTCTACGGCCCTCCCGGCTGCGGCAAGACCCTCATCAGCCGGGCCACCGCCGGAGAGATCCACGCGAAATTCCTCAGTGTCGGGTTGCATCAGATTCTCGACATGTGGATCGGCAAATCCGAGGAAAAGCTCCACGAGATTTTTGAAATGGCGCGTCGCCACGCCCCCGCCGTCCTCTTTTTTGATGAAGTGGATGCCCTCGCGGCCGACCGCAAGGACATGCGCACCTCCGCCGGACGGACCCTTATCAACCAGTTTCTCGCCGAGCTGGACAGCGAATCGTCGAAAAATGACGGTGTCCTCGTCCTCGGCGCGACCAACGCGCCCTGGCATCTCGATTCCGCCTTTCTCCGACCGGGGCGCTTCGATCGCCTCATTTTCGTTCCGCCGCCCGACGAACCGGCCCGCGATCAGATCATCCGCATCATGGCCGAGGGTAAACCTGTCGCCGGACTCGATCCCGCCGGACTCGCCAAAAAGGTGAAGGATTTTTCCGGCGCCGACATCAAGGCCGTCTTCGATCAGGCGGTCGAGGGGGCGCTCTCCGAGGCGATGAAAAGCGGGAAAATCGTCCCGGTCACCCAGAAGCAATTGCTCAAATCCGCTGCGAAGGTGAAACCGAGCACCCGGAAGTGGTTCGAGAGCGCCCGCAACTACGCCCTCTACGCCAATCAGAGCGGTTTTTACGACGACGTCCTCCACTATCTCGGCATAGGGAAATAGGGCGTCACCTCCCGCCCTCTCCATTCCATGAGTGAACTTTCGCACGGTCTGCTGTTGCAAGATCAGGGTCGCCTCGAAGAGGCCGAGGCCTGCTTTTACAGCGTCCTCGCCCGCGAGCCTGACAATGACTTTGTCTACGGTCGCCTCGCCCTTTGTCAGATGAGCCAGCCCGGTAAAAAACGGCGCGCCCTCGAAACCGTCGGGGAGGCGATCCGCCTGCGTGCCGACGAGCCCTTTTATTTTTCCGTCAAAGCGATCATCCTCGGGGAGCTCCATCGCGGCAGGGAATCCCTCGAGGCCGCCGAGACCGCCGTGAGGCTCAACCCGGAAGACACCTTCGCCCTCTCCGCCAAAGCGAACGCCTATTGTGCGATGGATCGGTGGGCCGAGGCCGAGGAATGGAGCCGCCGCGCCCTCGCACTCGATGGTGACAACGCCATGGCCGCCAACATCCTCGCCCACACCCTGCGTCTGCAAGGCAAGCGGGAAGACAACGCCGAAGCCGTCGCACGACTCCTCGCGGCCGATCCCGAGGACAGCTTCGCCCACGTCAACGCCGGCTGGAGCGCCCTCCAGGCAAAGGACCAGGCCCGCGCCGAAGGGCACTTCCGCGAGGCCCTGCGCCTCGATCCCGAGTCGGATATGGCGAGGGAGGGGCTCCTCGAATCCTTTCGCGCCCGATCCTGGTTCTATCGCGCCTATCTCTCCTACTGCTTTTTTATGCAGCGCCACACCGAGGGGAAACAGTGGCTGATTTTTCTCGGTGCTTTCGCCGTCTATCAGGTCTCGCGGAAATACCTCGCCACGATCAATCCGGTCTACTCCGGTGCGCTGGTCGCGGTCTGGCTGGGGCTTGTCCTCTGGGTCTGGCTCGCGCCGGGGATAGGGAATTTCCTCATTCTCCTGGATCGCTCCGCCCGCCTCGCCCTGAAACCCGCCGAACGCCATCAGGGCATCGCCGTCGGAGGGGTCTTCGCTCTCGGCGCGCTCGCCACGATCGTCGGACTGGTGAGCGCCTATTTTCCCGTCCTCCTCGCCGGTGTCGGGATGCTCGCCACCACCATTCCCGCCTCGCTCACCTTTGGCAACGCCTCCTCGCGCGGACGTCTTGTCTTCGGAAGCATCACCGCGCTCCTTTACCTCGCCGTGACCACGATGGTTGTGCTCGAATGGGTGCGCCATCCCGCTCCGATGCACCCGGTCAGCGGCGTGCTCGGGACTTGTGCCATCCTCGCCACCGTGGCCTGCACCTGGTTGGGAAATGTCCGGGCGCTGCGGCGGAGTTCGGACGATTGAACCCAATGAAAAACGGCGGATACGAGATCCGCCGTTTGCCAAAAAGAGAGACCGGCGAGAAACCGGTCAGGGGGAGGAGAAAGAGATTCGCTTATTCCTGCTCTTGCGAGGCCTGGGGTTTCTCGGCGCGGGTCTTCAGATTTGTCGCCGCCTTGCCGAGGCGGGCGCGGAGGTAGTTCAGCTTGGCGCGGCGCACCTTGCCATGTTTCAGCACCTCGACTCTCGCCGTCTTGGGGGAGTGCAGGTGGA
>CAYLJC010000085.1:0-8996 GCA_964383345.1 uncultured Akkermansia sp.
TCCAGCCGAGCTCTTCGCGGATGCGGCGGCTGTCGGCGACGAGGGTCGCGGGATCTCCCGCCCGGCGCGGAGCGATCCCGGCGGGAATGGGGCGTCCGGTCACTTCGCGGACGGTCTCGACCACTTCTTTCACGCTGAAACCGTTTCCGTTTCCGAGATTAAAATGCAGCACTTCTTTTTCTGTCAGGGCCTCGAGGGCGAGGATGTGGGCCGAGGCGAGGTCTGCGACGTGGATGTAATCGCGCACACAGGTGCCGTCGGGAGTCGGGTAGTCGTCGCCGAAGATTTTGATGCTCTCCCGCTGCCCCAGCGCGACCTGGATGACGAGGGGAATGAGGTGGGTCTCGGGATCGTGGTCTTCGCCCCGAACGTCTGTGCAACCGGCCGCATTGAAATAGCGGAGCGCGGCGTAGCGCAGGCCCTTGGTGCGATGCGCCCAATGGAGGATGCGCTCGACGAAATATTTCGACTCTCCGTAGGGACTGCCGGGAACAATTTTCTCGTGCTCCGGGATGGGGATGGTCTCGGGTTCGTCGAAGAGATTGGCGGTGGAGGAAAGGATGAAACGTTCGACGCCATGAGCGATGGCGGAGTCGATCAGGTGAATGGCGTTCGAGACATTTTCACCGAGGTATTTGAAGGGATTTTGGACCGACTCACCGACGAGGGAATAGGCGGCGAAGTGCATGATCGAGTCCGGCGAGAACGTTCTCATGGCGTAATCGACCGCGTTTTTGTCCGCGAGATCGGCTTCGAAAAAAACCGCCTGCGGATTCACCGCGGCGCGATGCCCCATGTAGAGATTGTCGAGGACGGCGACGTCATGTCCGGCGTCGAGGAGCGCATCGACGGCGACACTTCCGATATAACCGGCTCCGCCGGTGACGAGTAATTTCATGCCAGCAAGGGGGCCTCGGCGGGCCGGAATACGATCAGTCCCATATTGGTCGATTTTTCCTGAAGATAGGTCGAGATGCGTTTGTCGATGACACAGCAGCGTCCTTTGCTGCGCGAGGAGGTCGCGTGCATGAAGCGGCAGGTGGCCCCGTCGCGTTTGGCGAGGCCGACGTGCGAGGTGTAGCACGAATGCCAGTTGGTCGCGACCGCGAGGACATCGCCGTCCTCGAGGCGGGATTCGATCCCGGCGACTTTGGATCGGGGGATGTAGGTCACCGGCAGGGCCGAGACCCTGGCTTCGACCTCGGCCATGCCCGGGCGGAGCGAAGGATTGTTGCGGAGGTAGCGATAGGATTTCCACGAGACCTGCATTTCCCTGACGTTCCGTCGCACCGGAACCCCGCCGAGCGAGGCGGTGATATTTTTCCCCAGTCCCCGGCTCTCGTTGTTGGCGAAAACCTCCTCCAGGTGATGCATGCGGCTGAGGTAGCTGCCGGTGCAGCGCCCGTCGCGGTAACGCTCCAGCTCGATGTAGTGCAGGAGGGCTTCGCGCGACCAGAGCGCGGGAGGGTTTTTGACGAGACGGGAGAGGGCGAGGGAGGCTTCGTAAAAGGTCCAGCAATCGAGACTCTCGAAGTTCACCGAGGGGGACTCGATTTTGTCATCGATCTCCAGGGTGTAGTTGCCATAGGGAATTCCGAGGAGCGCTTCGCCCGCCGTGACGGTGCGTTGTCCGATGGGCTGGCTCGCCCAGTTTTCTTTTTTCGCCTGATCGCAGATGCGGCGGAATTTGTCCTCTCCCTTGAAAACCACCGGCCAGGGCAGACGCGGCTGGCGCAAGGTCACTGCGGGAGTTTCCGCAGGGATCGTTTTGCAAGCACCGAGGAAAAGACCGGCCCCCACCCCGCCGCAGGTACCGAGGAAATGCCGACGGTTGACGCGGGAGGAAGGGGGAGGGGGGAACATCGCAAGGAACGAAGGGGTGGTTTGGGAGGGAGCGTTGCGGTAAAGTAAACCCTTTGTCAGGCGGACTCAACCGAATCGTGCGCCGGTCCCGTTTGGCAAGGGAAAAGGCACCCCCCGGCGAGGGCGAGGGGCGGCCGTTGACGGTCTCCAGGCGATGTTCCGGCTCACCCGATCAGGGCTTTCAAATCCCACCCTTCACGGTAGTCCCGCGTGATGTATTGATTGGCGTCGTCGTTGTTGGTGAATTTCATTCCGGGGGCGTCCCAGTCGAGGACCGTGCCGGGATAACGCACCGCGATGGTGCCGAGGAGGATGGTTTCGGTGAGGCGGGCGCCGTAGGTGAAATCATCGGAGGGCTGCTTGCCGGTGAGGCAACCTTCGATCCAGCCGTGGTAGTGATCGCGGTCATCGGCCAACTCGTAGTCGGTGCTCATTTCCTTGCCTTCGAAATACAGCCTCGGTTCCGCGACGTGGGGGATCACGATGGTGCCGCCCTCGGCGATGACCATGGAGCCGCTGGGGGGGAGGGCCTCGCGCTCGGGCAGGTGCGAACCTTTGATCGAGGGCATCGGACCGCCGTTGTACCAGGTGATCTTGAGCCGTTCCACCGCCGTGTATTCGGTGCCCGGCACGGTGAAGTTGTAGGTCGTCTGGGCCGGCCAGACCTCGTCGTTCATTCCGGAATGTTCGGCGGAGAAATCGTTGGAAGGTCCGGTGATGTTCAGCGCGGTGTAGACCGGATCGAGAATATGACAACCGAAGTCACCGATCGCGCCGCCGCCGAAATCCTGCCAGTCGCGCCATCCCCAGGGGGCGTAGCAGCGGTTTCCCGAATAAGGGCGCATCGGCGCGACCCCGATCCATTTGTCCCAGTCGAGAGTTTCGGGCACCGGATCGACCGTCTTCGGGCGGCTGATGTGTCCGCTGCGGCAGTGTCCCGGAGTGCCGACCCAGGAGTGGACCCGGTTCACTTTTCCGATGCGACCCGACTGGATCAGTTGGACCGCCGTGCGGTAAAATTTGTGGGAGTGGATCTGATTCCCGAGGCGGGTGATGAGTCCTTTTTCCTTCGCCATTTTCGCCACTTCGCGGGACTCCCAGATGTTGTGGGTGAGCGGTTTCTGGCAATAAACGTGCTTGCCCAGCTTCATCGCGCTGATCGAGCAATAGGCGTGCATGTGATCCGGCGTCGAGACGGTCACGGCGTCGATCTTGTCCCCCATCTGGGCGAACATTTCGCGGAAATCCTGGTAGATCGGCGTTTCCGCACTGAGCTTTTTGACCTTGAGGGTGCGGTTCAGGTCGATGTCGCAATAGGCCACGTACTGCTGTTTGTCGTGCGTGGACATCGCGGAAATGTCGCTGAATCCCTTCCCGTCCGATCCGATCGAGGCCAACTGGAGCTTCGAGTTGAGATTCTGCCCGCGCACGATCGCCGGAGCCGCCGCCAACACCGAGGCAGCCACACCTCCCTTTAACACACTACGTCTTGTTGTCATTCCACAACCAATGACCATCAATGCCGGTCCGGTCGAGCGGGGAATGCGGCGCATTTGCGCTCGACGAAGCCACCGCCGCGCGACTCACTCGGGAAAAACCCACTCGTAGGAATCCGTGTGGGAGTAGAGTTCTTCGCGAATATCCCGGCAGAGTCCTCCCATGCCGGGGAAGAGGGCGCGGTGATCGATTCCCATGGTGGCGAGACGACGGCGCAGAAAGGCTTTTTCCGCGGCGGGAATGACGAGCCGGGCCAGCGAGAGACGCTCGCTTCCGAGTTCGAAGACATCTTCGAAGGACTCGGCGGCGGCGTCTTCTTTCGGGAGGGGATGGGAGAGAAAACAGGTTTTTTGCCGGAGCATCGCCGCGTTCGGCTGTTGTGGACGATACAATTTCGCCTGCTCCGGGATTTGCTCGTAGTCCTGCGAGATGACCAGGCCGCGTTCTCCGGGCATGAGCCGCCAAACGACGCCGTCTTCCTCCGGCTGCCCCGGCTCGGTCGCAAAAAAGAGCGCGACGAGAGCGTTTTCCGTCCAGTTGGAAAAGCGGGTCGGGAGGCCATGATGGGCACCCTGGGCGAGCCATTCGAGTTCCGTAGAGGGTTCGTAGCCCAGCTCACCGCGACCGCGTTGTTTTAATCCGATGAGAAAAGCGGCCTCCAGTTCGGACCAGCTCTGAAACTCCGTCTTCGCGACTGCCTCGCGGAAAAGCGGGGGGAAAAGTTTCCACGCGCGGGAGGCCTGTCCCCGGTAGACCGGAATGCGCTGGAATCCCAAGGGGGGAACCATCTCCTGGAGAAAGTCCTCGATGCTCCCGATTTCAATCGTTTCAATCTCTCTCATCTCGTTTTCTCAATTTTTGCTCGCGTTTTAAAAACTTTTGAGGGATATTAGTAAAAGAGACTAATTTCCTCGATTTGGTCTCGTTTTTCACTCGGTTAAGATTCAATTCTCATTTTTAAGACAAATTTGCAACTGATTTTTTCTGTATTTGCCCATTTATTGAGAAAAAAATGAACCGTTCTCCTCATTCTACGCCCCTCGATACCATCGCGGCTCTGATTCCTGAGATGGATTTGAGTGAATTGCGAGCGCTCGAGATCACCGTGAGAGTCGCCATCCAGATGCGCTCGCAGGGGGATTTATCGAGTGACAGCGCCCCCTCGCTTTTCTCCCGGGACGAGGAAGGTCCCGGACTCCACGATCAGGCCACCGCCATTCTGGAGGCGATCGATGAGTATGAGCTCACCCTCGCCGACCAGGCGCTCCTTGCCGCCGTCATCCTCAATGTGGGACATCAGCAGGACAGTTTTTCCAGCCGTGACCTGAACGACATCATCGAAGAATGCGGACGGCCCCGCGTCGCCCACATCACCTCGGCGATTGCCGGACTTACGAACCGGTCCTACCTCACCGGATCGACCAAGGCCCTCTCGCTTTCCA
Organism: uncultured Akkermansia sp.; assembly: GCA_964383345.1. Classification (GTDB taxonomy): domain Bacteria; phylum Verrucomicrobiota; class Verrucomicrobiia; order Verrucomicrobiales; family DEV007; genus Arctic95D-9. The sequence continues at coordinate 4,803 of CAYLJC010000085.1, forward strand.
GGGAAGGCCGCACCAAGGCCCGCGGCCTCATCGGTATGTTGCGGCGGCGCGCCTCCGCCGCCTGATTTGCCGTCAGGGAACTCAGTGGGACAGGGTCGCGAGCAAGCGGGTCACGGGGAAACTCACGCGCGCAAGGTGCGCCACCGAATGTGTCATCGTTGTTGTGGTCCGGCCGACGCGCCGCAAGGGGAGTCCGTTCCCGGTGATGCGCTGGAGCGAAGCCGGCAGAATCGCCACTCCCGCGCCCGCCGCCGTCAGCGCGGCGACCGCCTGCGCCCGCTCCGCTTCCTGAACGATGCGCGGTCGAAACCCCGCTTCGAAGCAACAGCGCTGCAGGTGGTTGTGGTAGGCCGGAGCCGCCTCGGCCGAGATCATCACGAAGGGTTCGTCGGCCAGTTCCGCGAGTTTCACCTCCTTCCTCGCGGCGAGCGGATGATTGGGCGGTAGGAAAACGAGCAGTTCTTCCTCGCGCCAGCGTGTCACCTCCAGTCCCGGCGGGAGTTTTTCGGGAGCCACGCCGATAAACCCCGCTTCGATTTCTCCGCGCGCCAACGCCTCGACTTGCTCGGAGGGGAGCAGATCATACAACTGCATCCGAATGTGCGGGTGCCGTTTTCCGAATCGCGTGAAGATCCCGACCAGTTCGGGCGAAAGCACCGCGCTGACAAAACCCAGCTTGATCCGGTCGGTCTCGCCGCGGGCGGCCCGCTTCGCCAGTTCCCCCGCGCGGTGCAGCCGCAACAAAATGTCGCGGGCCTCGGTGAGAAAGGCGAGTCCGGCTGCGGTCAGCGCCACGTGTCGCCGGGAACGTTCCAGGAGCGCCACCCCGAGCTTGCCTTCGAGCGTCTTGATATGCCGCGAGAGCGGCGGCTGGGCGAGACGAAGGCGCTCGGCCGCCCGCGTGAAAGACAGCTCCTCGGCCACGGCGATGAAACATTCCAACTCCCGCAGGGTGAATTCACTCATATCAAAAAGGTATCACACGCGAACAAAAATAGTATTTCAATCAATTGGCTTTTTCCGCCATCTTTGGCACGATGTAAATCCGCTTCTCCTGCAACCCTCATCCCATCCTATCCCATGGCCCCCGCTAAAAAATCCTCCGCTCCGAAAAAATCCGGCCCGCCCGCACACCGTCAGTTTTCTTCCCCCATGCTCGACGGTCCCGCCCGCGCCCCGAGCCGGGCGATGCTGCATCCCGTCGGATTTTCGAACGAAGACTTCACCAAATCCATCGTCGGCATCGCTTCGACCTGGAGCATGGTCACCCCCTGCAACATGCACATCGACAAACTCGCCAAAGAGTCGGTCAAGGGCGTCGACGCGGCCGGCGGCAAAGGGGTTGAATTCAACACCATCACTGTCTCGGACGGGATCTCCATGGGCACCGAGGGCATGAAATATTCGCTCGTGAGCCGCGAAGTCATCGCCGACTCCATCGAAACCGTGGTCGGCTGCGAAGGCATGGATGGCGTTGTTGCGATCGGCGGCTGTGACAAGAACATGCCCGCCTGCATCATGGCCATCGCGAGGATGAATCGTCCCGGCATTTTTGTCTACGGAGGCACCATCAAACCCGGCTGCCACAAGGGCGAGGACGTGGATATCGTTTCGGTCTTCGAAGCGGTCGGCCAACACAGCGCCGGAAAAATCGACGACGCCGAACTTGAGGGCGTGACCGAAACCGCGATTCCCGGGCCGGGTTCGTGCGGTGGCATGTACACCGCCAACACCATGGCGAGCGCGATCGAGGCCCTCGGCATGAGCCTGCCCAACAGCTCCGCCCAGGCCGCCGTGAGCGATGAAAAAATGATGGACTGCTTCGATGCCGGCGCCGCCGTTGTGAATCTCATCAACAACAACATCCGTCCCCGCGACATCATGACCAAAAAGGCCTTTGAAAACGCCATCACCGTCGTGACCGCTCTCGGGGGATCGACCAACGCCGTCCTCCACCTCATCGCCATGGCCAGCGCCGCGAAGGTCAGGATCACCATCGACGACTTCACCCGCATCGGCAAGCGGGTCCCCGTGCTCGCCGATCTCAAGCCGAGCGGAGCCAATGTGATGATGAAACTCGTCGAGATCGGCGGCACTCTCCCGCTCATGAAGATGCTGCTCGACGCCGGACTCCTCCACGGCGACTGCCTCACCGTGACCGGCAAAACGATGGCGCAGAATCTCGCCAAAGTGAAAGCCTACCCCAAAGGCCAGACCGTGATCCGCCCTCTCAATAACCCCGTCAAAAAAGACGGGCATCTCGTCATTCTCTACGGCAATCTCGCTCCCGAGGGTGCCGTCGCGAAGATCTCGGGCAAGGAGGGGCTCACCTTCGAAGGTGTCGCGAGAGTCTTTGATTCCGAGGAAAAAGCGATGCAGGCCATTCTCAAAGGGAAAATCAAAAAGGGTGACGTGGTGGTCATCCGCATGGAAGGTCCCAAGGGCGGCCCCGGAATGCGCGAGATGCTCGGGCCCACCGGGGCGATCATGGGAGCCGGCCTCGGCAAAGATGTCGCCCTCATCACCGATGGTCGTTTTTCCGGCGGCAGCCACGGATTTGTCATCGGCCACATCACTCCCGAAGCCTACGTCGGCGGACCGCTCGCCCTCGTCGAAAACGGAGACAAAATCTCCATCGACGCCGAGAAACGTGAGATGATCCTGCACGTTTCCTCGAGGGAACTCGCGAAGCGGAAAAAGGCCTGGAAACAGCCCAAACCGCGCGCTACCCGAGGTGTCCTCGCGAAGTACGCGAAGCTCGTGAGTTCGGCCTCGCAGGGGGCCGTCACCGACGGAGATCTGTAGAAAAACCCCGTCGGAAGCAGGCATCCCGGGACAGCACCCGCCGCCCCGGGCATCGTTTCGTCCTCACGTAAAAACACCCTTGCGGCGCTCTCCCGCCTCTGGCACCTTGCGCGTCATGATTCGCCTGCTTCTGCTTTTCTTCCTTGCCTTTACTCTCGCGTCGTTGGATGCCGACGACTTCGTGGTCGATCCCGGCATCACCGTGACACCGGCGATGACGCCGGGCCTGATGAAGCATCCCGTCATGGCCTGCCTGGATGATCAGGGCCGCCTCTTTGTCGCGGAAAACGCGGGGGTCAATCTCGACAAGGAAGGTCTCTTGCGCGAACGCCCCGGCTCCATCCAAATGCTCGAAGACACCGATGGAGACGGTGTCTTCGACAAGGCGACCCTCTTTGCCGACAAGCTCACTTTCCCGCAGGGGGCGCTCTGGGTCTATGATTCGCTCTACGTGATGTCCCCGCCGAGCTTGTGGCGCTTTGCCGACGAAGACGGCGACGGCCACGCCGAAGTGCAGGAAGAACTCGCGACCGGCTTTGATTTCACCGGCAACGCCGCCGATGTCCACGGACCATTCCTCCATCCCAACGGGCGGCTCTACTGGGCGCACGGGCGCAAGGGCTTCGCGGTTCCTGACAATGACACCGGCGAGATCATCGCCACGGGAAAAGGCGCGCGAATCTGGTCTTCGCAGCTCAGCGGAGGCGAGGTGGAAGCCCACGCCGGCGGCGGCATGGACAACCCCGTCGAGATCGACTTCACCGACGCAGGGGAGATCATCGGCACCGTGAACCTCTTTTACGGTCGTCCCCGCGGCGACACCCTCACCCACTGGGTCCATGGCGGAGCCTACCCGCGATTTGATCAGGGGCTTGTCCTCGAGGAATTCCGCAAAACGGGGGAATTGCTCGGCGCGGTGCACAACTTCGGTCACGTCGCCGTATCGGGCATGGCCCGCTACCGCAGCGGAGCACTTTCCAAAGAGTGGACCGACGGCTGGCTCGTGACCCATTTCAACACCGGCGAGATCACCTTGACAAAAACCCAGCAAAAGGGAGCGAGCTACGAATCCACGGAAACGCGCACCGTATTCAAAGCCCTCAAGCCCGACACCCACCTCACCGACCTGCTGGAGGACCGCAACGGCGATCTCCTCGTCCTCGACACGGGGGGTTGGTTCCGCAACGGATGTCCTACCTCACAAATCGCCAAACCGGATGTCGGAGGCACGATTTACCGGATTTCCCGAACGGACGCCGGTCCCTACACCGCACCCGATTATCCCGAGTGGGAGCGGCTCACCGCCGAGCAGGTCGCGGACCATCTCGGGGCGGAAGAGGATTGGCTGCGGGACAGGGCGATCACCGAACTTGCGGTGCGCGGGGCTCC
>CAYLJC010000086.1:0-8922 GCA_964383345.1 uncultured Akkermansia sp.
GCCGGAAGTCGATCCGACGCGCGTGGCCGTCACCGGAGCGAGCGGAGGCGGCACCCAGACGATGCTCCTCGCCGCGATTGACGACAGGATCGCCCTCTCTTTTCCCGTCGTCATGGTCAGCACCTCGATGCAGGGCGGCTGCACTTGTGAAAACGCGAGCCTCCTCCGCATCGGCACCGGCAACATCGAGTTCGCCGCGCTTTTCGCCCCGAAACCCCAGGGGATGAACACCGCCGACGACTGGACCCGCGAGCTTTCCACGAAGGGATTCCCCGAACTGCAGGCGCTCTACGAGCTGCACGGGAAAAAGGACAACGTCTTCCTGCTGCGTGGCGAGCACTTCAAGCACAATTACAACGCCGTGACCCGGAGCGCCTTTTACACCTTCCTCAACAAACACTTCAAACTCGGCTTCGAGGCTCCCGTCATCGAGGAAGACTTCGAGCCCCTCACCCGTGAACAACTCACCGTCTGGAACGACGAACACCCCGCTCCCAAGGCGGCGGATCCCGACTTTGAGAGAGAGTTGCTGCGGTGGTTCACCGAAGACGCTGACAAACAGCTCAAGGAAGCGAGCGCCACCGCCGAAGGGATCGAAACCGTCCTGCGTCCCGCCGTCGAGACCGTGATCGGACGCTCCTACGCGGACGCCGGAACGGTCGCATGGGAACTCGATGACAAAGAGGACCGCGGCGACTCTCTCGAAATGAGCGGCACTCTCCGCAATGAAACTCACGAGGAAGAGATCGCCGTTCTCTGGCAGTACCCGAAAAAGTGGAATGGCAGGGTGGTCGTCTGGCTTGGTGACACCGGGAAAAAGGCGATTCAGAACGAGGAAGTGAAAACCCTCGTCGCCGGGGGCACCGCCGTGGTGGGGGCGGATCTCCTGTTCCAGGGCGGCGAAGCGGTGAAACAAACCCGCGTCGTCGAGAACCCCCGCGAGTTCGCCGGTTACACCCACGGTTACAACCATTCGCTCTTCGCCCGACGCGTCCACGACGTGCTGTCCCTCGTGACTTTCCTCCGCAACACCAAGGTCGGTTCCCATCCCAGCCCCGAGCACATCTCTCTCGTGGGATACGGTCAGGTCGGTCCCATCGCCCTCGCCGCCCGCGCTCTCGCCGGAGCGGCGGTGGACCGCGCCGCCGTGGACACCGGCGGATTCCGTTTCGGAGAGGTCCTCGACTACCGCGATCCCATGTTCCTGCCGGGAGGATCGAAATACCTCGACCTGACCGGTTTTATCCTCCTCAACGGCGACCTGCCCTTGCGGGTCGAAGGGGAAGGGGAGAAACCCGCCGGCGAACTGGTGGAGTGGCTCGCAAAATGAGAGGCGGGAGCGGAGCCGTTCCTCGGCTCTTCACCAACTCAAGCGAAACTCGAGCCAGTCGGACCCGAAGAAACCGCTGCCGTCTTCCCGCTGATCGCGCAGTTCCACGATGGCGGTGAAATCATTCTCCATCGAGGGTTGCTGGATGACTTCGGCGGTGCCGCGCCCGGCGCTGATGCGGAGATGGATCTTCGTGTCTCCTTTCTCCGGAAACCCGAAACCCGCCGCGAACGGTTTGGTAATCGCACCGTTCCAGAGCGGCATCCAGCTCGTCTTGTCATTGAGAAGGGTCGGGAAGTTGCCCTGGTGCCGCCCCGGTGGCGAGGCGCGGCCTTTGCTGTGATCGAACCAGACTTCGCCGTCCCTCAGATAGAGGTGGCTGATGCCGTCGACCTGGACTTTCACTTTCAGCGCGGTCGTCGCCGCATTCCCGCCGAGCCCGGGATAAGCGGGACTCGCCTCCACGGTTCCGGAGTTCTCCCGCGCCTCTCGTATGGCTGTCTCCAAGGCGGTCACCTCGGATAGCTGCTCGTTTGTCAGGATGGCGTCATCGAGGAGATTCCGCTTGGTCTGCTCGGTGCGGAGCGCCTCGAGTTGACCTTTGTAGCGTTCGAGTAAGGGAAAGAGCCGCTGGTGCATCAGGTCGGTGCGTTCGGCCTTCGATGTTTCGTAAATGTCACGCACTTTCACGAGTTCGGGAAAGTCGGTTCCCTCTCTCTCGGGCGGACGCCTTTCGACACGAGCCCGCTCGGCCCGCACCGCGATGATTTCTTCCAGGGAACCGCGATCCTGCGCCTGCTGTTCGAGTTTTTCCAATTGGGCGAGGTAAAGTTTGTCGAGCTCCTTGAGCGGAGCGATCAGTTCGGCGCGAGCGATGTGGAATTCGAGCTTCAGCTCGTTGAGGGTGGCGGCCCGGCTCTCCTCGGCGGAATCCGTCGCCACCTGCGCCCTCCCCGGCGAGGGCGGAATCATCGCGCTGATCGCGAGAAAGGAGCAAAGGATTCGCAGCATCACGATCAAGGGTATTCACGCGGCATCGCCCGGGCAATCGAATTTTCACGGGACGCACCTCCGAGGGCAAGAGAGCCAATGCGAATAGCCCGATACGCCGCGATAAAGGAATCCCGTTTGTTCCCATTTGCGCTACGATGGAACCCGCTTCAAAAATTTCATCATGACAAATCCTTCCCGCCCGCCTTCCTGGAAATGGTGGATCGCCGGTCTCCTTCTCCTCGCGACCACGATCAACTACATGGACCGGGTCACCTTGGCGAATGCCTCGGTGCGGGTGACGGAGGAATTCGGACTCAGCGAACAGCAATACGGCAATCTCGAGCTTGCCTTCGGCTGGGCGTTCGCGGCGGGTTCGCTCGTCTTCGGGTTTCTCGCGGACCGTTTCCGGATCTATTGGCTCTATCCCTGCGTTCTCGCAGGCTGGTCCCTCATGGGCATGGCTTCCGGCTGGACCACCGACTACACCCAGCTCCTCATCTGCCGGACCCTCCTCGGCTTCTTTGAAGCGGGGCACTGGCCCTGCGCGCTCAAGACGACCTTCGCCCTGCTCAGCGCAAAAGATCGCACCCTCGGCAATTCCGTCCTCCAGAGCGGGGCCTCGATCGGGGCGATCATCACCCCGCAGGTCATGAAACTGCTCCTCACCGAGGAACTGGGGTCGTGGCGATCCGCCTTCATCGTGGTCGGTGCCTTCGGACTCGTCTGGATCGCGATCTGGTTTCTTCTGATACGTCCCCGCGAGCTTGATGTCCCGCCGCCCGTCGCCGGGGAGGCACCTCCGCAGGCCCTCGGCACCCTGGTCTTCAGCCGCAATTTCTGGGCGCTCGCCCTGCTCATCACCGGAACCCAGACCGCCTGGCATATCTACCGGGTCTGGATGATGAAATTCCTCCAAACCGGACGGGGCTACAGCGAAATCGCCGCCCTCGATTTCCAATCCGTCTACTACATCGCGACGGACGCGGGCTGTTTTGCGGCGGGATTTCTCTCCCTCTGGCTCGTCCGCAAGTGGAACCTCTCCGCGCACGACGCCCGCCGCCGTGTCTACGCGCTCGCCTGCCTCCTCACTTCGTTCAGCGTGTTCCTTCCCGTTCTCGGAAAGGGTTGGATGTTGCTCGGGGCGCTGCTTGTCATCGGGGCCGGAGCCCTCGCTCTTTTTCCCTGCTACTACAGTTTTGTCCAGGAGCTCTCCGCCCATCACGTCGGCCGACTCACCGGACTGCTCAGCATGTGGGTTTGGGCGGTGACCTCGCCCCTGCACAATCTTTTCGGCTGGATCGCCGATACGACCGGTTCCTACGACCAGGGCCTGGTCATCGCCGGACTCGCCCCCTGGATCGGCGTCCTCGCGATGCGCTGGCTTTGGGTGAAAGGCAGGGAAGCGGGGTAGGGGCCGGTGATGATGACCCCGCGAGACGATTTTGTTTTCCTCGCTGGCGTCTTCTGGCGTCAATAGGGTCGAGTCCGTGTGGCAAGAGGGTTGAGTCCGGGTGCAAAAATGGGTACACCGCTGTCATCACATCCGAATCATGAAAGTCTTTCCCTTCTTCTGTCTCGCGCTGCCTCTCGCCCTCTCCGCCGCAGAGGTCACGGACATCGGAACGCGGCGCGAGTTGTTTGTCGAGGACACCCTCATCGAATCCGTCTCGGGAGGTGCCCGTCTCGAACTGCATCACCCCGAAGCCCGCGAGATCGTTCTGGAGCACGATGCTCCCTGGGAGGGCAGCGGGAGCGGATACCACAGCATCTTTCGCGACGGCGATCTCTACCGCATGTACTACAAGGCCTGGCATCTCGAGGTGAAGGATGGCAAGGTCAATACCGCGACCCATCCGCTTTTCTGCTGCTACGCGGAGAGTGATGACGGCATCACCTGGCGCAAGCCTTCGCTGGGGCTGGTGGAATTCGCGGGGTCCAGGGAAAACAACATCGTTCTGGCACCCGAAACCTTTGCCGGGGTGACATCCGATCCGGGGCATCCCGCCGTTTTTAAAGACGAGAATCCGGCCTGCCCGCCGGAGGCGAAATACAAGGCCGTGATCCGCTCGGCAAAACCGCACGGCTTGCTCCTTTTCCAATCGCCCGATGGATTCCAATGGTCGCTCGCCCATCCCGAGCCGGTCATCACCGAAGGGGCCTTTGATTCGCAGAATCTCGCTTTTTACGATCCCAACATCAGCGCGTATCGAGCCTATTGGCGCGTCTTCACGGACGGTCGGACCGATGGCGAGGAGTGGAAACCGAAGGGAATCCGGGCGATCCGGACGGCGGTGTCGCGGGACCTCGTGACCTGGGAGCCCTGGGAGGATCTGACATACGCGGATTCACCGGGGGAGGAACTCTACACCAACGGGGTCAAGCCCTACCACCGCGCTCCGCATTTGCTCCTCGGTTTTCCGACCCGCTATCTGGACCGCGGTTGGTCGGATGCGATGAAGGCGCTCCCGGAGGCGGAGCACCGCGAGGCGAGGTCCGCGGCCAGTCCCCGCTACGGAACCGCGATCACCGAAGGACTCTTGATGGCGGGGCGTGACGGGGTCAGGTTCAAGCGGTGGAACGAAGCCTTTCTCCGGCCGGGAATCGAGCGGGAGGGATCGTGGAACTACGGCCATCAGTATCTCGCCTGGCACGTCGTCGAGACAAAAGGCAGTCTGGAGGGGGCGCCGAACGAACTTTCTTTTTATGCGACGGAAAGTTACTGGACGGGCAAGAGCAGTTTGCTGCGCCGCCACGTCCTGCGGCTCGATGGGTTTGTTTCGGTGAACGCGCCGATGTCGGGAGGGGAACTGCTCACGAAACCGGTCCGTTTTTCCGGCAAATCCCTGACGTTGAATTTCTCGTCCTCGGCCGCGGGCGGGATCCGCGTGGAGCTTCAGGATGCCGGGGGCAAGGTCTTGCCGGGTTATGCCCTGGAGGACTGTCCTCCGGTTTTCGGGGATGCCCATGAGCGCCTTGTCACCTGGAAAGGCGGATCCGATCTCTCCGCCCTCGCCGGGAAGGCGGTGCGACTGAGGTTCGCACTCGAGGATGCGGATCTCTTTGCCTACCGCTTTGCCGAATGAGGGGAGCTGTTTGCAAACTGACGGAGCGACAATTCTTGACAAAATTTCCCGTCAAATTGATCCTCGGCTCATGTCCGTGCTCCACGTGTCCCGTACGAGAACGCCGTCCAGCATGTCATGATTCGGGGGGATCGGCGCAAGCCCATCGTCCATGGCGATGGCGACTGTCAGGCTCTGGCATCTGCCAAAACAGGCTCTCGGATCGCTTCCAAAATCTTTTTTGCGACGACGCGGGCGACCGGGGGAGGGAAAGCGTTTCCGATTTGTCGGTAAGCGGCCGTCTTCCCACCGGCGAACTGCCAGTCATCGGGAAATCCCTGGATTCGAGCCGCCATCCGGATGGTGAGTCGCGGCATCTCCTTGAATCCCGGCGGCGGAGCAGTCTCGGCCAAGGATTTCCCGTTCACGCCGAGGCTTTCCCATGCCTTGCGTGCCCGTGTGGGACCGAGGTCGGCCCCACCGTGCTTTTTCGAACCTCCGACCAAAGTCGGTGCAATGTCGTTTGCCGTTTGCGCCCATTCCAAAGCACCCTCCCATCCGTTCGCCGCCATCAAGTCCGCCAAGGTTTCGCCGACGGTTTTCGGGTGCGATCCGTCAAACAAGGGGATGGGCGCATGAAAACGCGAGGCGAAATCCTCCCTCACCGCCACGATGACAATCCGAGGTCGCAACTGAGGCACTCCGAAATCGGAAGCGTTGAGCAGATGCCAGTTCGTGGCGTAGCCGAGTTTGTGGAGCTGCTTTTTCAATGACAGGCGGTAGTCGGTAAAGGCCGCATCCAGAAACCCGCGAACATTCTCCAGCATCACTGCTTTCGGCAGGCATTCCCCGACGAGCCGGATCGCTTCCGGGAAGAGATCGCGCTCGTCATCCGCCCCGAGTTGTTTTCCCGCGACAGAGAACGGAGGACATGGGACGCCACCGGCGAGAAGGTCGATCCCCTTGTATTCCTTGGCTGAGAAATCCCTGACGTCTCCCTGAATGACGTTCCAATGGGGGCGGTTCAACTTCAAAGTGGCACAGGCATGACGATCATATTCGACATGGGCGAGTGCCTCGAACCCCGCCGCTTCCAAACCCAAGGCCTGCCCACCGGCACCCGTACAAATTTCCACGCAGGTGGGGGCGGGAGGGGCATTGATCAAATTTCGAGGGATTGTCGGCATTCTGGTCAAAAGAACATATTTTCTAAAAGTGTCAACTTTGTGCCGCTGACGAATTCTGCGTGTGAATGGAATCGCAAAGGATCGAATGCCATGTGAGAGGCCCGGTGGAAGAAGTGAAAAGCGGACCACACCGCTCGGACTGCTCAGACCGGTTCGCCGAGTCCTTTGAGTTCGGCCATTTTTGCGGTCTTGTCGGGGCTGCGCATGAGCGCTTCGCCCACGAGGATGGCGTCGGCCCCCCACGATTGGATGCGGCGGGTGTCCTCGCCGGTGTAAATGCCGCTTTCACTGACGAGGATGTGATCGGGACCGGGCTCTTCGCTGAGGCGTTCGGTGGTGGTGAGATCCACTTCGAAGGTTCGCAGATTGCGGTTGTTGATCCCGATGAGGCGCGCATCGGTCTCGAGGGCGCGCTCCATTTCCTCGAGATCGTGGACTTCGACGAGGACATCGAGTTGGTAGTTTGTCGCCACTTCGAGGAGGTGGTGGAGCTGGTCCTGCTCCAACGCGCCGACGATGAGGAGGATGGCATCGGCCCCCGCGACGATGGCCTCGAAGATCTGGACCTCGTGGATGATGAAATCTTTTCTCAGGATGGGCAGATCGACGACCTCGCGAATCTGGGAAAGGTAGGAAAGGTGGCCCTGGAAATATTTTTCGTCGGTGAGGACGGAGAGGGCGTTCGCCCCGGCGGCGGCATAGGCCTGTGCGATGGCGACGGGGGAAAAGTCGGCGGCGATGGTGCCGGCCGAGGGGGAGGCCTTTTTGACTTCGGCGATGACGGCGAGTTCGGCGGTGCCATAGCCTTCGTTCTCGCCCTGATCGCGCAGGGCGCCGCCCAGAGCTGTCTCCAAAGAGCGGAAATCCTCCCTCGCCTGGGCGGCAAACCGCAGTTTCTCCCGCACCGGGAGGAGACGCTCCACCTCCCGTGCTTTGTCGGCGAGGATTTCGTCGAGTTTGTTCCCGAATTTTTTCATGTCTGAATGCTCGGGATCGTTACCCCGCCATCCCATGCCCCGCCAATCGAATTTCAAAAATTCGTCTTGAAAAAGTGTCATTTCCCTCCAGATTGCCGTCCGCGCTGCCTCCGGGTGGCACATGCGGGTGTAGCTCAGGGGTAGAGCGCAACCTTGCCAAGGTTGATGTCGTGAGTTCGAATCTCATCACCCGCTCCAGTTTTTCTTTCATGTTTCGCGGAGATTCCTTCCTTGGAAACGATATATTGCTGGTTCAAATTTGTCGGCGGCGACACTCTCGACGAGTGGGAAACCCGTCTTCTCCTCGACGAGGTTTCCTACGTTCTCGACAAACCGGTGCGGCGAAAGCGTTGGCGTCTCAGCAGTTATGCCACCACCCGTGCGGCGGCGGAAGACTTTCGCGTCCGCTATGGTGGCGCGGTGAAAGCGGTCCTGCCCGAGCAGTGGCAGCCGAAACCGCTTTCGGGCGGAGGCAAGCCCATCCGGGTGCGCGATTCCCTGCTCGTGACCGATGCGGTGGAGGAGGACGCCCTCGAGCGGTTGCGGCGCGAACATCCCGGTCGCATCGTCCTCGGTTTTCCGCCCCAGCTCGCCTTTGGAACCGGCGAGCATCCGACCACGGCGGGGTGTCTCCGTTTTCTCGCGGATTTCGCGGCGCGGCGGGCGGGCGCTCCGTGGAGGATGATCGACCTGGGCTGCGGCAGCGGGATTCTGGCGATCGCGGCGGCGGCTCTCGGGGCGGAGCGGGTCGTGGCGGTGGAAAATGACCCCATGGCGCTCGGTTGTGCGAGGGACAACGCGGTCCGTCACGGCGTCGCCGAAAAAATCGAATTCATCGAGGGGGATGCCGTCGTCCTGATGGCGGAACGGGGCGGGCCGGTCTACGATCTCATCGCCGCGAACCTTTTCCACGATCTGCTGGCCGAACTCTTTCCTCTTTTCCCCGCCCGTCTCGCGACGGGCGGCGGCGTGATTGTCTCGGGTTTTCTCGCCACCCAGGCGGAGTCGGTCGCCCGCCATGCCGAAGCCGCCGGGCTTCCCCTGGCCGACTTTCTTCGACGCGGCAAATGGATGGCGGCGCGGAGCATGGAGGAAAACCGGTCGTCGCAAAACGTCTCATCGTGAGTATACTAACGCGGAGACACCGCCTTCCCGATGAGTACCGCCGCCCTCCTCAACGTCATCCGCATGTTTTTCCTGCTCTTCGCGGGATTCATCGGCGCTTCGGTCGCCATGGGGGAATCGGTCGGCCTGTGGTGGTTCGGGGCGATCGTGGGATTGGGTTTCGCCTCCATAGTCATCGTCGTGGACATCATGCTGCGGCATATCACGATCCGCTCCTTTTCCCATGGCACCTTCGGATTGCTCATCGG
>CAYLJC010000087.1:0-8907 GCA_964383345.1 uncultured Akkermansia sp.
TGCCGGACCAACCCTCGCGGCGTCTCGCGACGAAAGAGTATGAGAAATGCGGGCTGAAAGCTCCGCCCGGTCGTCAGAGCCAACCGATCCAGAGGATGACCACGTAGACGACTTTCGTGAGGATGTGCAGCCACTGATCGGTGGCGAACGCGGTTTTTCCTTCGCACTTCACCACGTCGATCACCCAATGCAGGACAAACTCGGCGAGGGCGAGAACGACGTGACCGGTGATGATCCAGACAAAACCCGCGTGGATGAGGCAGTGGGCGCTCATCAGGTAGGCCCAGAGGTTTTCCGGCCCCTTCCTGCCATCGGCGAGTGCTATGGGCGGGCAGTTGCGATTTTTCCCCCGGGAGAGAAAATCACCTTGAAGGGGGAAATCGGCGAAGGCGTGGCCGATCGTCAGGGCGAACAACATCACGAAGGCGGAGACAAACCCGGTCGGGGCGGACAAAGGCAGTGTGAGGGTCTCGGACATTCAACAACGTGGCGGCTCTCGCCGTTGTGGCGTGACGCCTGTGGGTGGGAAGCACCCGGCTCAGAAAGAATCGAGCATGGCCTCACGAGCCAGGGCCACTTTCTCGTTCGTTTTCCGGAGACGCTTGCTCAACTGGGTCGCGACATTCACGAGGAGACGAGCGGCGGTGCGCGGATGCGCCTCCAGATACTGTTCGAGCCGGGTTCGGTCGATGCGCCAGACTTCGGAAAAGGACAGGCTCACGACGCTGGCGCTGGCCTTGCCGGGATCGAACATATTGACCTCGCCGACGGTGTCGCCCACCCGCAGGCTGCCGAGGAGGACGGAGCGTCCCGTCAGCACGGTCTGCACGTGGAAAGTTCCCGAGACGACCATGTAGAGGCTCTCCTGGTTCTGTCCCTCCTCAATGAGAACGTCCCCCTCCGAGAAGGAAAGGAATTCGCCGAAATTTCCCAGTTGGGAGCGTTCCTCCGCGTCGAATTCAGCAGCGAAGCCCATTTCGGGAAGGATGGCGTTATCGGAAGACATGACAGGGAGGGGAATGGAGGAAGGAAGAAACGGCTTGTCGGAGGAAATCGTGAGGATCGGGAAGACCGGGAGAAGCGGGCGATCAGTATTGCCCGCTCATCATGCCCGGTAGTCCCGCCTGTCCCTCCCACGAAGCGGGCATGTTGTGCGGCATGCTGCTGAGTCGTTCGCGGGCGGGCTTGGGATGACGGTCCAAGGTCTCACAGGAAACGAGCGCGAAGGCCGCCATCGAGACCATCCCTCCGAGGAGGCATCGGGTCCATCGAGTTGGTTTCATCGGTGAAAATTTCATCGTCTCAAAAGCGTGGGAAGGATTTTCCGGGCGGGCGGGCTCACTGGACATTTTCGAAGATCACCTTGTCGCCGGGCTGCACATCGATGCCTTTGACGAGCGATTCATCGACGAGATCCGCGATGACGCTGGACTCCTCCAGGTTCACGATGCGGAGGCGGGCGATCCGCGAATTGCCCCGCTTCACGAGGAGCGAAGCCTCCGGAGTGACTCCGTGCTGACGCCCCGCGTTGACCATGACAAATCCCCATTCCTTGTTCACCGCGATGACCGTGGCGATGAGTCCGTTGAGCGCGAGCTTCTGGGCACGCTGCATCTGGTATTTTTCCTCTTCCCGAACTTTGGCGACGTCACCCTGTTTTGCCTGGGCGGCGGCGCTGAGCTGGGCGGTCAGTTCGGTTTTCTTGGTTTGCGCCTCGGTGAGGGTATCCTTGAGCATCGTGAGGGTCGCTTGGAGATCCTCGGAGGTCTTGATCTTCCCGTCGGGGAAAATCTTTTGCACCGCGAGGTCGATTTCCTTTTTCTCGATCTCCACCTTCTTCATCTCGTCCGACACATCTTCGATGGCGCGCTGGACGATCTTGAGTTTTTGTTCCGCTTCCGAAATCGCCGCCGCCGCTTGGTTGCGGACGTCCTTGGCCTGGGTCTCCTTCTCGGTGGCATCGTCCTTCTTGTCTTCGACCTCCCCGAGTTTCGCGGTGACGTCGGTCACCTCGGCGCGGATTTTTTTCACTTCTTCGTTGACCCGTTCAACATCACTCTTGTTGAGCACACCCACGACCGCAGCGCCAATCATGGCGAGGGCGGAGAGAATCATGATAAATTTTTTCATCGTCTGTCGTCTGTAAAAGCTGTGTGTTTCCTCTGAATCGGGCCGTCACTGGAACGGATCGGGGGCCGCCGGAGTGGCAGGAGTAGCGGGAGCCGGAGCGTCAGCACCCGCCTCGGGAGCCGGGGCGGAGCCAAAGGGATCGGGTTCCGCGGGCGCGGCCGGAGCGGCGGGTGCGGCACCGCCCTCCATCGCTCCGCCTCCGAAGGGATCGGGGGCTGCGGCCGGATTGGGGGCTGCGGCCGGATTGGGGGCTGCGGCAGGTGCGGCGGCATCCGTCGGCGAGGGAGCGGGTGCGGCTCCCCCGTCCGCCGGAGCGGAGGTGGGAACGACCGCCGGAGTCTGGACCCGCACGCTTTTCACGACGGTATCCCCCACCTGGACGGTCTGGCCCGGGGCGAGCGAACCGGCGATGATGTCGGCGGCGGACTCATTCGGCTCCACCGAGGTCACGAGAAGGCGGCAGATGGGTTGGCCGCGGCGGTAGACATCGAGTTGGGCACGGTTGACGACCCCTTGGTCATTGCCCCCGTTGACGACGACAAATCCCCATTGGTTGTAGGCCTTCTTGATCGTGCTTTGAAATTCCCCGCGGATGACCCCGGCTTGTTGGTCCACTCTCAGGGCCTCAAGTTCCGCCGCCACCTTGGCGAGGCGCTCGCGTTCCACCTGGGCCGCCGCGACGGCACCCTCGAGCTGGGTCACTTCGATTTCGGACTCTTCGATCTGGGTCCGAATCTGAAGCATTTCCTTTTGGATGCCCTCAATGAGGACGACGTCCCCCATGAGGGTTTTGGCTTTTTCCAGATCCTCCTTGGCCGTGACCAGATTGGCCTCAAGAGTTTTCTGATTGGCTTCTCCCTCGACCAGCTTGGCGTCGAGATCGATTTTTGTGGTCTGGAGTGTCGCCGCCTCGTCCTGGAGTTTCTGGACGGATTGCTCCAACTGGGAGACCTCTTCCGTGGTCTTGGCGAGCGCATCGCTGCGTGACTTCAGGGTCGCCTTTTGCTCTGCGACCTCGACCGCTTTTTGCTTCACAGCACCCATATTGTCGTAACTCAGGTAGAGAGCCCCCCCCAGAACTACAGATGCGATTACTAACAATACCTTCCACATGGGTCTGCGTGTTTATTTGAAATGTCGTGTGTTTCGAGCAGCCAAACTAGCGAGCGGAGTTCTCAAAAACAACCCCAAACTTTGGCCCCTTGCTTCACAATTAAAAAAAAATCGTGCGAAAACAAGTCTCATCTAGCGGAAATTTGCCTTTCTGTCACCTTTAAAAATGTATCCGTTCGGAATCCCGTCCCCGCGGATTTCGGAAAACAGGCACAGCGCCTTCCGGTAGGGAGACCCCAGCGGAGGCAGATTTTCCTCGTGAAAAAGGCGAAACCAGCGGGCGCCGGGCCAATCGGCCGCCCTCACGCCCCCGGCGGGAGCGGGAAAAACTCTCAAGGTGACTCGATAACGGGTGATCGCGTAGTCGAACCGCAGCATTTCCTCGAGATCGGCCGATGTCTCTTCGCTCATTTCGGGGAGTCGCCAGAGACCTTTGCGCCGGGTTCCGGATTCCGGACAGAGCAGCACCTTCCCGTTTCGGACCGCCAAGACGACGCGTTCTTCGCGCGCCGTCACGCTTCCGCGATTTTTTTTCACGGGAAAATCCTCCACTCCGCCCAGTTGCCGGGCCCGGCACGAAGACGCCACCGGGCAGGCGGGGCAATCGGGGGAACGGCGGGTGCAGATCCGCTGACCCAACTCCATCACGGCGGAATTGTAGGCCCGCGGCTCCCGCGACGGCGTCAGAGCCTCGGCCCGTTCCCAGGCGAGGCGGAGACCGTCCGACGTGTCCACGGGCACATCGCAGGCGAACTGCCGCGAGAGCACCCGGCTGACATTCCCGTCGACAATGGGGGCCCGTTCGTTGAAGGCGAAACTCAGCACCGCCCCCGCCGTGTAGCGACCGACCCCGGGCAGGGAAAGGAGAGTCTCCAACCTGGGCGGAAGTTTTCCCCCGTGGTCCCGGACCACCGTCATGGCGGCTTTTTGCAGGTTTCTCGCCCGATTGTAATATCCGAGTCCCTCCCACTGCTTCAGCACTTTTTCCTCGTCGGCCGAGGCCAGCTCCCGCCAGCCGGGGAAAGCCGCCATCCAGCGGGTGAAATAGCCCCGCTCCAGGACCGTCGCGATCCGCGTCTGCTGCAGCATCGTCTCGGAGACAAGAATCGCGTAGGGGTCATGTGTCCGTCTCCAGGGATAGTCGCGTCCGCAGCGCCGGAACCAATCGATCAGCGCCTTCTGAAAAAAAGCGATCTCCGCCGGGTTCGCGAAACTATCGCCCTCTGCCGCGCCGGAACCTCCCGCTTTCGCCGCGCGCGCGGCTGCTTCGTTTGAAATGTTCATTTTGCGTCATCCGCCACGGGACGTCTTTCCGAAGGGTTTCCACTTGACGGCGGGCGGGCGGAAAAGGAATAAGTTGTCATGACAAAATGCCTGTGATCGGGGTGCCAACAGGTGCCACGATGACGCCTGTGGAACGCAGGTCGCCCCGTGGATTCGCCGCCGCAGCGGATCGCGGGATCGGTTTCGTAACACAGGAAAAGGGAAGGCTCTACAAAGATTAATTGCCAAACGGTGGATTTCTCTCAGATTAACAACGCATCAACCATTCCGAAAACTGACCCATGGCCACCATTACGAAGCGCGATCTAGTGATCCGGATCAGCAATGAGACAGGATTAACCCAGCAAGAAGTATTCAACGTCGTGCAATGCTTCATCGATGAAGTCACCACGAGCCTGGCCACCAATGACGATGTGGTGCTGAGAAATTTCGGAGCCTTCCAGGTGGTGAAGACACGCCCGAAGATCGGGAGGAATCCGAACAAGCCGGACGCCGCGGTGCCAATCCCGGCGCGGGCGGTGGTGAAGTTCCGGCCCGGAAAAGGACTGAAAGAGCGGGTCGCCAAAGTGCTGCCCGAACTCTGATTCCCGGCGGCGTCCTCTTTCCCGTTCCTTTTTTGGCAGCCCGATCCCCGCCGCTCGCGCGGGCATTTCTCCCGGGGCGGGGAGCGCGCTGCCTGCGCCCTCAGGATGGGCTGCCGCTTTCGGCAAGGCCGGCGGGTCGCGGGAGCGGAGCGAGCGGCTCTTCCAGCACCCCTTTTGCCTTGGGCCAGGCGAGGAGGGCCTCGACGATCATCCAGATCTCAAGGGCGATGGTCGCGATGCCGAAAATGGCGAGGGTCCATTGGCCCGTCTCCAGTGCCGACTTGACGTAACCGTTGGTGCCAAAAACACTGAGTCCCATGGCATAGCCCGGCAGGACAAGCATGAAAATCATCGGGATCACGACGAACCACACGGGCATGTTGCGCCGCCACATCCAGAAGGCGATGACGAGGAAAGCGAGCCCTCCGAGGAGCTGGTTCACCGCTCCGAAGAGCGGCCAGAGAATGAGTCCGCCCTTGCCCGCGGTATTCCAGTCCCAGCTTTGCCCGATCTGATCTCCCACCGGCAGCGCCGCGATAATTCCCGCGACCGCCACCGCAAAAATAGTCGCCGCATGTTTGTTCATGAGCGGCTTGAACTTCAACGCGGCCGCCAGTTCCTGCGTGACATAACGCTGCAACCGGCAGGCCGTGTCCATCGTGGTCGCGGCGAAACTCGCCACAAAAACCCCCATCAGGGCCACGCTGAACGCGGTGCCCAGCCCCATCGCCTGGAGAAAATTCGCACTGCCTTCCACAAAGGCTCCCAACATCGCGGGCAATCCGCTGGCACCGTCCCAGCTTCCGTAGCGCGTCGTGTAGGCCGCCGCTCCGCTGAGAATCGAACCTCCTTCGCCGGCAATCCCCAGTCCGATTCCCGCCACGCAGGAGAGAATCACCAGCACCGAAAGGAAACCCTCGGTCAGCATCGAGCCGAAACCGACAAACTGGGCATCGGTCTCACGCGCGATTTGCTTGGACGAAGTCCCGCTCGAGACCAGGCAGTGGAATCCCGAGATCGCCCCGCAGGCGATGGTGATGAAGAGAAAGGGAAACATCCACGGAGCCCCCTCCGGCGAGAGACGCACCGCCGGAGCCACGATCTCCAGCGCGGGCCTCGCCCCCTCCGCCACTATCGGCGCCCCTCCGACGAGACCGGCCACGACCAGTCCGATCACCACCATCCCGAGCGCACTGAGCAACTGGAGACTGTTGATGAAATCGCGCGGTTGCAGAAGAACCCACACCGGCAGAACCGAGGCGAGGTAGCTGTAGGCCAAAAGAAAGGCGACCCAATGCATCGTCGGCCAAGCCGCGAGAGTGCTGTTGATTTCCCCGAGGAAACCCACGTTCCCGTAAATGACCGTCAGATACATCGCCGCCAGGGTCAAGAGACAGGGGAGGAAGAGGTTGACCCCGCGCCGGTGCAGGAAGACCCCGATGAGAACGGCCAGCGGCGCCTGGAAGAGGCAGGGGAAAATCGAGGCCGGATACTGTTTGAAAACCGCCGCGATGACCAGACCGAAGATCGCCAGCACCATCGTCAGGGCGAGGAAGAGAATGGAGAGAAAAAGAATGCGGGTTCGCGGGGCGAGAACCCGGCCCGCGATGTCCCCGACGGTCTGCCCGCGATTGCGCATGCTCACCACCAGCGAACCAAAATCGTGGACCGCTCCGATCAGGACCGAACCCAGCAGCACCCAGATCAGGGCGGGCACCCATCCCCAGATCACCGCCAGGGCAGGCCCCACGATGGGGCCTGTCCCCGCGATGGAAGTGAAATGATGGCCGAAGATGACCGCCTTTTTTGTCGGCACATAATCCGCATCGTCATTCAGCGCCACGCTGGGCACGAGAGCCTCGGGATCGAGTTTGAAGATTTTCCGGGCGAGCCACCTTCCGTACGTGTGATAGGCGATGAGATAAAAAACGAGAGAACCTAACGCGATGAGGAGAGTTTGCATGAATCGGTGGGAATCAGTGGGAGTGAGACGATAGGGTCACGGAATAAGCCGCTCGCGACATTGCCTCTATCTGTTTCGAAAAGTAATGTCAAGTCCGGGTAAATTCGCATTCGGGCGGGGGGCTTCGTCGAAAGCCGTCGCAAGAATTCCCGGTTTTTTCCCGCCTCGAGACGCATTCCGAAGAGCACTGCGGCACCGCGAAGTCGGGTTCGTGCCTATCTTTTTGCTGGCAAAAAGGACGCCTTCTGCTCAGTTTCTGCCCCGAAACACCGATGACTCGTCAGACCGTCTCCTCCCTTTCTCTGGTGCTCTTGGCTTCTCTTCTGCAGGGTTGCCATACCGTCGGCCCGGATTATGTCTCTCCGCGCCAAAGCACGCCCGACGCGTGGTCGCGCTCGGTTCTGCGGGACCTCGATGGTGATGCCGCCTCCCTTTCCGAGTGGTGGAAAGGGTTCCGGGACCCGACTCTGAACGCCCTCATTGATCGGGCCCGCGCCTCGAATCCGAACCTGCGCCTCGCCCTCGAGCGTATCACCGAGGCCCGCGCCCTGCGCGGCATCGCGGCGAGCCAGGCGCTTCCCCAGGCGAATGGCAGCGGCAGCTATTCCCGCGAGCGCTTCAGCGAGAATACCCGCATCCGGTCAGGGGCCGCCGCTGCGGCCGGCGGCCAGGGGGGAATCGCCGTCGGCAATACAAACAATCCGTCCAATCTCTACACAACGGGCTTTGATGCCGGTTGGGAGATCGATCTCTTCGGCGGAATCCGGCGCTCGGTCGAATCGGCCGAGGCCAACATCACAGCGCAGGAGGAAAATTACCGCGACAGCCTCGTCACCCTTTTCGCCGACGTCGCCCTGAACTACGTCGATTACCGCACTCTCGAGGCCCGCATCTCGGTGGCCGGTCGCAACATCAGCGCCCAGCGGGATTCGGTCGATCTCACGAGGAAACGACTCGAAGCCGGCCTTGTTCCCCGGATCGATGTGACCCAGGCCGAGACCAACCTCGCCCTTTCCGAAGCCTCCGTGCCCCAGTTGCGCGCCCAGCTCGCCCTCACGAAGAACCGGCTTGCCACTCTCACCGGAGGTTTCCCCGCTTCGGTGGAGAAAATTCTTGGCAAACATCACGGCATTCCCGTTCCGCGGGCCGGATACTCCGCCGGATTGCCCGCCGATCTTCTTCGCGCCCGTCCCGACATCCGCCGGGCCGAGCGTGAACTCGCCGCCCAGACCGCCCTCGTCGGAGTTGCCATGGCCGATCTGTATCCGCGCTTTTCCCTCTTCGGAGATTTCCGCCTGCAGGCGGTCAACAGCGGGGATCTCTTCGACAGCTCCAGCCGGGCGTATTCCTTCGGACCTTCCTTTCAATGGCAGATTTTCAGCGCCGGTCGCATCCGCAACAACATCCGCGTCGAGGAAAGCCGGGTCGCCCAGGCCTACGCCGCCTACGAGAGCACCATTCTCGAAGCCGTTGAAGAAGTCGAGACAAGCATGGCCGGGATCGTCTACGAGCGCGAGCGCCTCTCCGACCTGACCCGCGCGGTTTCCTCCTCGACCGAGACCGTGGGCCTGGTCAAAGACAACTACCAAAACGGTCTCGTGAGTTTCCAGAACGTGCTTGACGCCGAGCGCACCAAGTTCAGCGCCGAGGACGAAGAGACCTCCAGCCGCGGCCAGATCGCCCGGAATTACATCATTTTGTACAAGGCCCTCGGCGGAGGCACCGCGACCGAGCTGATCCCGCCCGCCGTTCCGGTTCCCGCCAAACCGTGATTTTTGATTCGTGCTTTGGGTTGGCCACCAAAGCAAGCGGTCACCGCTCCCGACTCACCAC
>CAYLJC010000088.1:0-8874 GCA_964383345.1 uncultured Akkermansia sp.
GGTTGGTCTTGTCCCGATTCTTCTTCGGCGAGTCGACGGAGACCCTCGGCGAAGACGGGACTGGGATCGACGATGCAGACGAAGTCTCCGGAAAGAGAGGGAGCGGGATTCATAAGTGGGAGAGGAGAAGGGAAGTGGGGGTTCGGAAGGAAGGGAAGCAGAGGAGCCGGACGAGCCGCACGGGCGTGCGACGGAGACCGGATCAGACCGGACTGTAAGAGCCGGATTTCACTCCGGTGAGAACGAGGGGCGAGCAGGCTTCGAGGCGTCCCTCGATGGCGAGGCGGACCTCGTATTCCCCGAAGCCGGGGAAATTGACGTCGCGGTAATGGACGAGGAGATTGGAGACCTCGGACTTCAGACTGCCCCAGCAGTTTCGCTGGAATTTGCCGAGGCACGGGGGGACGACGGATCGGCCGTCCTGATCGATCAGTTCGATCCGGTAGTGGCGGTCACCGTCTTCGATCGCCTCGAAACGCACCCGCGCCGCGACGGTGAAACCCGGGTGATCGACGGGGGCCGCAGGGGCGTAGATGTGGTCGAAGATTCCGACGAGACTGAGTTTGTCCTCCGGGATCAAAGGCAGGGTCGCCCGTTCGCAGACGGAGAAGATTTCGATTTTCATTGTGGTGGTCGTGACAAAAAGGAAAGGGTTTCAGGAGAGGGGACAGGGCTTGGGAGTGTTTCAACGGGTGCCGTAGACGAAGAGAAATCCGTCCTCGTGTTTCTCGGCGATGAAAAAACCGTCGGGAATCTCCAGCTCGTTGAGAAAGGTCGCGGCGGAGAAGGTGGCGCGGCCGTTGCCGGTGAAGGTCAGTTTGAAATCAGCGCCCTTTTTGATGAGCACGCTGCGCTCCGCACGATTCACATAGAGATCGATGCTCTTGCACGGGAGCGCCTCGAGAAGTCCCCGGTTGAGGAAAACGTAGCCGCGGTTGACCCGGACCTGCGGTTTCGAGGATCTCACGTTTTTGGACCGCTGGTATTTTCTGAAGGTGAGCTTTTTTTCCATTTTTCGTTGGGTTGGTGGATTTGATTTCGTTGGCAAGGATTTGCGAAAAAGAGGTGATCGTTGCGATTTTCATTCTGAGGCTTTCCCCGATCCGTTCAAGAACGCATCTGGCTTTTTTTATGGAAATTATGGAAGTTTTCCGCTCAGATTCCCCCTACACGACGCGGGGATGCCGTCCCCTATTCGAGGAAAAAGGCTGCGGCGGCGTTCGGGCGCTCTCGGATGCGGCGCTCAGGCGGGGAGCTTGCGCACTCTCCGGCCCGCGACCGAGATCCGCCAGACGGACGCGAGGATGAGGATCGCCCCGGCCCATTGCAGCGCCCCGAACCGCTCGGAGAAAAGGAGCCATCCGCCCAGAGTCGTCGAGACCGGCCAGAGCATCTGGATGGTCGCTCCGGTGGTGACGGTGAGGCAGCGGTATCCCTCGTTCATCGCGAGCTGGCCACCGCCCGCCGCCATCGCGGCGAGAAGGAGGAGGGCGAGTTCCGACACGCTCAGATCGGGCAGATCGGGTGCGGCGAGACAGGCGATGGGCACGAGAATCCAGACGCATTGGGCGAGGTAGATCGTGCCGATGGAATACTCGAGAGAAAGCTGACGCACCAGCACGACGGACCACGCCGCCATGATCGCTCCGAAGAGCGCGAGGATTTCACTCCACCCCACCGTGAAGCTTTCGCCCGCCGCACGGGGTCCGACGAGCAGGACGATTCCGGCGAAGGCGGCGGCGAGCCAGAAGAAGCGCTTTGCGGTGAGTTTTTCCCCGAGCGTGAGCATCGCGATGATGGAGGCGAAAATCACGTAGGTGTTGCAGATCAGGGTCGCCTTTCCCGCGCCGAGCGTGGGTACCGTCCAGTAGTAGGCCGCAGTCCCGAGGAGTCCGGTGAATCCGCGCAGCACCAACGAACGATCCCGGAAGACCGGTCTGATGAGAGTTGGGCGTCGCCCCCGGAAAAAAACCAGCACGATGACGATGCCCACCGCCGCGCGGAAGAGCAGCGGCATGTCGGGGGAGAGGCGATGTTCCCCCTCGCCGAGGTATTTCAGGAGAAGGCTGTTCACCGTGAAAGCGAGGACCGACAGTATCATCACGACGATACCGCGGCGGACCGAGGTGGCTGCCGGGGGGAAGGGGAAAGCGGGGTGCGGGGAAATATCCGGAGATGACATGTCGAAAGAAGGGGGTTCAGAGATCCTCCCGAACTCCGCGGAACGCAAGCGGGGCGGCGGTCGGTTTGCACCTTCGCTGCTTTGACGAATCCCGCCTTTTTACCGAACTTTTACAAAAGGAATCCACCGTTTTGACACAAGGCTCCCGTTTTGGTGAAACACTGGAGGCCATGAAAAAACCAATCCATCTCTTGTCGGTCCTTTTCCTTCTCCTGTTTACTTTGGGTCTTTCCGCCGAGGAAACGACGAAAGCAACCACCGGGGAAAAAGCGAAACCCACCGCGACGGATCCTTTTGTGAAAAAGAAAAGGGAAAAAGCAGCCTCTCCAAAACCCAAAACGGAATCGACAATCCACAGCAATGTCGGCGTGGTCGTGCAGTACATCGACGTGACCCGGGAGCGCTGGCACCAGTGGCTCGCGGAGAACGACATTTCCATCGACGCCAGCGACCTGCGCGGGGAGGTCGGGAAATGGCTCGCCTCGGGTGACGCGATCCTCGCGGAGAGTTCGCTGGTGATGGGCCAGTCGGGGCAGCGGGCGAAGGTGGAATCGGTGCGGAGCCTGGTCTATCCCAACCAATTTGCCGAAGACGGGCACGGCGGGCACGCTTTTCCCACCGCCACGGAGCAGCGCCAGGTCGGAACAACGACGGAGGTGGATACCGTGTTGGAATCCGAGGACCGCGTGAGCATCAACTTCGCACCGGAGCGGGTGCGGTATGCGGGGGAAAATCCGCCGCACGCGGAAACCGGAGTGCTGGAGGGAGATCTGCGCCATCCGGTTTTTGAAACGCAGAAGGTGACCACCTCCGTCAAGCTGGATCCGCGGAGTTGGGGACTTGTGGGTTGTGAACGTTCCTTCGAGCGGGGCGAGACGCATCAGACCCTCGTTTTCACCCGGCCTCTCGTGCATCATTTCGAGGAACCGGCGGCGAAAACGGAGCACGGATCGCAGGGAATCGTGACCTTCACTTGGTTGGAAACTTCCCACGAACAACTGAACGAATCCCTCGTCAAAGTGACCGACGCCTCGCCCTGGGTCGGGGCGGGTCTCCACGACGAACTGCGGAAATCGGATGCACAAGTGGTGGAGGAGCGGTCCGTGTATTTCCAAAGCGGCCAGCGCAGCAAAAACGAATCGATCCGGGAGATGACGGTTCCCACCAAATGGAAAATGCCCGAAAATGTGTTTTTTGCGGTTCCCGAAGCTGCGGAAAAGTGGAAGGTCGGAACCACCGTCGAAGTGGATGCGGTTCTGAGCGCGGGCGGCGGCAGCCTTGAACTCAACATGGCACCCGAAACCGTGTCCCTCGTCGGCAGCGATGTTTTTCATCGCGTTCTCGTGGACGGGGAATGGAAAGCGAATGTGACGATGGCGTCCTTGTACAGCATGAAACCCACGACCAAACTCCATCTTCCCCTCGGTGTTCCCGTCCTCGTTGCGGTGATGACTCCGCCCAACGACGAGGGTTGGGCGGACGCTTCGCGGAAACGGGTGCTCTTTGTGACATTCTCCCGTTGATTCGCCGCCCCGGTCTGTGGGAGAATCACCGCTCATGGCCCCGCCCCGTTCTTTGTTCTCTTCTCTCCTGCCTCTCGCCGCCGTTGCGATGGCGGCGGCGATTCTTTGGGGAGGGATCGTGTTTTCCCGGCAGGAGAAAATCGAGCGAATCCCGCAGAACGGGGCCGGTTCTTTCGCCGACCGGTTGCAGAGCCGCCTGGCCACCTTGGATTCGCAGTACGAACGTCATCTCGTCCGGATTTGTCGCACCGATCCGGATCATTCCTTCGACGTGCGGGATGCCGTCAACGGAGTGGTCGGGGTGCGGCAACTCTCCACCCTCAATCCGGAGGGCAGGATCGAACTGCATCTCCCCGCCTCCGACGTGGAAGCGATCCCCGCCCTTCCTATTCCCGTGCTCGATCCCAGCGAACGTCCGCCCGGTCGCGAAATTTTTTCCAGGCTCGATCCTCTCGTGCTTTTTGGTGGAGGGGAGGGGGATTCGGGTTGGATCGAGACGCCGGAAGGGCTCTTCTTTTTTCAACGTGTCGCGGCCCGGCGGGTGGTGCTCCTCCTCGTCGATCCGCAGCCGGTCGAGGCAGCCATGGCCGAAGCGCTCGCGCCCTGGATCGCGGATCACTTCGTCGCGCCGACGTCCGGCGCGGACCGTGTGTTTCTGGGGGAGCGATCTCTCGCGACGGCGGGGGAGCCCGCCACCGCGCCGCCCGATGTCGTCCGCACGCTCGCGTCCCGCTTCGGCTCGTGGCAGGTGCGGTCGTGGAACGGGCGAAAAACAGTCGTGACCTGGCGACGGGATCGTCTCGCTATCGCGGGTGGCCTGGCAGGATTTGTTCTTTTGATAGGGATTTTCACGGGGATTTCTCTTCGTCGCGCTCTCCGCCTCGCCGAGCAGCGGGTCTCTTTCGTCAACCGCGTTTCCCACGAGTTGAAAACGCCGCTCACCAACATCCTTCTCAACGCCGATCTGGCGGCCGACGGAGCCGATCATCGCAGCCGTCAGCGTCTCGCCCGGGTGCGGGAGGAAACCCGTCGCCTCGCCCGGCTCATCGACAACGTCCTCGCTTTTTCCCGGCGCGGACAGGTCGGGGACAAGACCCGCTCCGCCTCCGAACCCGCCGCACTCCGTCCGCTCGTCGAGGAAGTGGTCGAAGTTTTCGCCCCCTCGCTGGAACGAAAAGACATCGCGGTGGATTTCGAAGCGGACGAAGCGGACGGGACGATCCACGCGAGCATCGACCCCGACGCTCTCCGGCAGATTCTCGGGAATCTGCTCTCCAATATCGAGAAATACGCCGCCGCCGGGAAGGCCGCCCGTATTCGTCTCCTGCGGGATGGGGACGAGGCGGTGGTCCTCGTCAGCGACGATGGCCCCGGCATTCCAAAACGGGAGGGTGAGCGCGTTTTCGAGCCGTTTCACCGTCTCGACGACCGCACCCGGGCGGGAGTGACCGGCACGGGACTGGGACTCGCCATCGCCCGCGACCTCGCCCGGGAAGCGGGAGGCTCCCTGCGATTGCTCGCCGGAGCCGACCGGGGGGCCACTTTCGCCCTGCGTCTGCCCGCCGCTCCCGGTTCCGGCACCAGAGTGATCGCCTTTCCCGATTCGCGCGCCTCATGAAGATTCTCGTGGCCGAAGACGACGCTCTGACCCGCGAGGCCCTCACCGCTTCGTTGGAGGGCGAGGGTTTCGAGGTGATGGCGGCCGCCGACGGAGCCGAAGTGATCGCCCTCTGGCAGCGCGAGTCGCCCGATCTCATCTGTCTCGACATCATGATGCCGGGGATGGACGGCTACGAAGTCTGCCGCCGCATCCGGGCGGACGATTCCCGCATCCCCATCGTATTTCTCTCCGCCAAAAACGAAGAAATCGATATCGTGGTGGGACTGGAACTCGGTGCCGACGATTTTGTGCGCAAACCCTTTGGCCGACACGAACTGCTCGCCCGGATCCGCAGCGCCCTCCGCCGCCGCACGGAGCCGGAGAGCGACACCTCCGCTCCGCGCGAACGCATTTCTCTCGCGATGGGGCCGCTCACCGTTTTCCCGAAAGAACTCCGCGCCGAACGTGGAAGCACCATTATCGAACTGACTCCGCGCGAACTCGCCATCCTGACATTGCTCTATGAGCGTCGCGGGGAAGCGGTGGATCGGGACACTCTCCTCGACCACTGCTGGGGCATGGATTATTTCCCCGAATCCCGCACCCTCGACCAGCACATCGCCAAGCTGCGCAAAAAAATCGGCGACGATCCCGACCGTCCCCGGGTCCTCGAAACGGTGCGGGGGGTGGGCTACCGGTTTCCCCGGCGGGACGAATAATGTGGTGGCCGCGCACTTGCCTCGGGCGCTGCGCTGCGCTTTACTCCACGCCGCGAAGCTTTCTCGTGTTCGGGCGCGTGTTCCGCGTGGACGGGGAACGGTTCGGCCTCTCCAATGCCCTCCTACCTCACCATTCTCTCGGCCATTCTGCCGGTCTTTATCCTCATCTCGGCGGGGTTTCTCTTTCATCGCCGGGGATGGCTCGATACCGCAACCGAGACGGGGATGATGAAGATCGGGCTCAATCTTCTCACGCCCTGCCTCATTTTGTCACTTATTCCGGGGAATCCGGCCCTCGCCACGGTGTCTTCGGCGGTGCGGGCGATCAGCCTGGGGTGTTGCCTGACCTTGGCGGGTTTTCTCCTCGCCTGGCTCGGTGGTCTCGGCGGCGGGATGCGGGTGGGGAGCGGGCTGAGAACCTTTGCGATCAGCGCCGGGATTCAGAACTACGGTTTCCTCGCCCTGCCGCTGCTGGTGGAGCTGTTTCCGGGAAATCCGGGACCCTCCGGTCTCGTGTTTGTCTTCGGGGTGGGGGTGGAGGTGGCGATCTGGACGGTCGGACTGGCGATTCTGACGGGCAAGGCGGGGCTCAAATCGCTCGTCAACGGACCCTTTGTCGCGATCGTGGTGGCGCTCTTGCTCAACTACAGCGGCGGTCACCGGTATATTCCGGACATCCTCTCGACCAGTTTCGACATGCTGGGACGCTGTGCGGTGCCGATGTCCATCTTCATGATCGGGGCGACGATGAGCCATTTTTCCCGGAGCGGGATTTTCACCGACGCCTTCCGTGTCGGGTTCGTCAGCGTGGTGGTGCGACTCGGTCTGCACGCCGCCGTGATCCTCGCGGCGGCGCTGTGGATCCCGATGGAACCGGACTTGCAGCGTCTCCTCGTGATCCAGTCGGCGATGCCGACGGCGATTTTTCCCATCGTCCT
The DNA here is from genome assembly GCA_964383345.1 of uncultured Akkermansia sp. GTDB lineage: Bacteria > Verrucomicrobiota > Verrucomicrobiia > Verrucomicrobiales > DEV007 > Arctic95D-9. The sequence continues at coordinate 6,963 of CAYLJC010000088.1, forward strand.
CGCCCGTCTCTTCGGCGGGCAGCCGCAGGTGGCGATCCAGGTGGTGATGATCACTTCGCTGGTGAGCCTCGTGACCGCTCCCTTTGTCATCGCCTGGGGACTGCGCGCGGCCCAGATCTGAGCGTCGCAACGCGGGGATCGCGCACGAATCGAACGATTGGTGAAGCGAGAGCTTGACAATCGCCGGGAAAAAAGTTCCTTACGGACCGCTTTTGTGGACGGCAGGATAGCTCAGGGGTAGAGCAGAGGACTCATAAGCCTTTGGTCGGCGGTTCAAATCCGCCTCCTGCTACCGCCACGCGTGGCTCCGTCTCCCCCCGTCCGGTTCGCGTCTCTTCCGGAGAAACGCGGGGAAATTTGGGAAATTGCCACAACTTTCAGGCTTTTTATGGAGCGGGAGGGAAGCGTTTGAAAAATCCTGCGGGAGGGAAGGCGGCGCTTTCCGAAAAATTGAGACAAATTCCCCTTGCGGGGGGAACAAGTCCGCCTATATTCCCGCCCCCCGCTCATCGTTGGCATCCCGTGAGCGGGGTCTTTGTTTGGCTGGAAACCGAGGAGGTGGAAGGCGCAGAGTGCGAAGGATGCCGCGAATTTTTTTAACCGACGGAAACGTTATGCCCACGATCAACCAACTAGTACGCAAGGGAAGACAGGACAAGGCGGTGACTTCCAAGTCTCCCGCCCTCGACAACTGTCCGCAACGCCGCGGAGTCTGTCTCCAGGTCTATACCCGTACGCCGAAGAAGCCGAACTCCGCTCTTCGGAAAGTGGCCAAAGTGAGGCTGACCAACGGTCAGGAAGTCATCGCCTACATCGGTGGTGAAGGCCACAACCTGCAGGAGCACTCCATTGTGCTGGTGCGTGGCGGCCGCGTGAAAGATTTGCCGGGTGTGCGTTACCACATTGTTCGTGGTGCGCTCGATACGCTCGGTGTGAACAAGCGTATGCAGGCGCGTTCCAAATACGGAACGAAGCGACCGAAGCAGGGGTGATGGTTTGACCGATGGTCAGATTGTCTCTCCGGCGATACGAATGTTTTAGCATTTGACTGAAATAATCCTATGTCCCGAAGAAAAAGAGTCTACAGCAGGCCTGAGCGGCGCGATGCTCGTTACGACAGTCCGGTCGTCTCGAAGCTCGTCTCCAAAGTGATGCATCAGGGGAAACGCGCTCTCGCCGAGCGCATCGTCTACGCGGCGATCGACCGTGCCAACGAGGGTGCCGAGTCGGTGGATCCGGTGGAGGTTCTCAACCGCGCCGTGGAGAACGCCAAGCCCCGTGTGGAAGTCAAGAGCCGTCGTGTCGGTGGTGCCACCTATCAGGTCCCGCTCGAGGTTTCCATGGAACGCCAGGAAGCGCTCGCGATGCGCTGGATCGTCAATGCCGCCCGCAGTCGCCGCGGCACTCCGATGCACATCGCCCTCGCCAACGAGATTCGCGACGCCAGCACCAATCAGGGTGTGGTGGTTCGCAAGCGCGACGAAACCCACAAGATGGCGCAGGCGAACCGCGCCTTCGCTCACTTCCGCTGGTAATATTCCGTGTCCGCCGCCCTACAGACTGCTTCCGTTTCCGGAAAAATGAGTGTTGGTCCAAACTCTCCTGATCGCGCGTTCCCGCTTGAGCGGACCCGCAACATCGGGATTGCCGCGCACATCGATGCGGGGAAGACCACGCTCACCGAGCGGATTCTGTTCTACACGGGGATGATCCACAAGATCGGCGAAGTCCACGACGGTCAGGCCACGACCGACTGGATGGAGCAGGAGCGCGCCCGCGGCATCACGATCACTTCCGCAGCGGTGACCTGCGAGTGGATGCAGACGGAGGAAGTCGGCGTCTACAAATCTTATTTCGGAGAGAAGCAGCGCGTCAACATCATTGACACACCCGGTCACGTGGATTTCACGGC
>CAYLJC010000089.1:0-8848 GCA_964383345.1 uncultured Akkermansia sp.
CACCCGGAACCCCTTTGACGAACGTTTCACCGGAGTGCTCTTCGGATTCATGATGGCGCTGCCCCAGTTTTTCTACAACCGCGCCTATTATCTCCGCTATCGCGAGGAACTCGGTCAGGCGGCCCCGCAGATCATCCTCGACGAGGAAACCGCAGGCGAACTGGAGGAGACCCCGCTTTTTCAGAACCGCAGGTCGGCAGGGGACACCGCCGGGCGGGGCGGGGGACATCATCTCGTCGGAAGCCGCTACGAATTTGAAGCGCCGCCGGGCCGGGAGGGGCGAGGAAAATGACGTCCTTCTTCTCCTTCTTTCTCCCGCTGGTGTTCTGGGGCTGCCTCGTCCTCCTCGCGCACAGCTATGTTTTCTACCCTCTCCTGCTCGCGTTTCTGGCCCGGGGCAAAACGCTGCCGCCGGATCGTTTTGAAAACGATGACGAACTCCCCGAGGTCGCCGTGCTGATGGCCGTCTACAACGAGGAAGCGGTGCTCGGGGAGACTCTCGACTCCATCCTCGCCTCGGAGTACCCGCCCGAAAAAATGCACATTTGGATCGGTTCGGACGGATCGACGGACCGCAGCGACGCCATCGTGCGGAGCTGCCGCGAACGGTATCCGAATCTGCGTCTCACTGTCTTCGGCGGGCGCAACGGCAAGATCCGCATTATCAACCAACTCGCCGCCGAGGCGGCGGAGCGCTTCGCCGATCCGGACTCCGCCCTCTTTGTTCTCTGCGATGCCAATGTCGTCTGGACACCGGCGCTGGCACGCCGTCTCGCGGGACATTTCAAGCGCCGCGAGGTCGGACTGGTCGGCGCGGCGGTGAGGGACAAGATCCGTCGGCACGCCGGGATCGGCGACGCGGAGGAGACCTACATCGGACGGGAAAATCTCGTGAAATACCGCGAAGGAGTCCTCTGGGGAAATGTCATCGGCGCCTTCGGCGCGTGCTACGCGATGCGCGCCTCGCTCTTTTCTCCGGTGCCGACTCACCACATCGTCGATGACTTTTATCTCACTTTCCAATGCCTCGAAAAAGGGAGCCGGGCGATCGTGGATCTGGAAGCGGTGTGTCACGAGGCCGTCTCCACCGAGATCCGCGAGGAGTTCCGCCGCAAGAGCCGCATCGCCACGGGGAACTTCCAGAATCTCCAGCGCTTCCGGCGTTTTCTCCGCCCGTGGAACAGCAATTTCGCGACCTTTTTTGCCTTCTGGTCGCACAAGGGGCTGCGCTGGTTCGGGCCTTTCCTGCTCCTCGGGATGATGGTATCCGCGGCGGGCCTCGCTTGCATCTCGCCGTTCTACAGGCTGGTCGCCCTCGGTTTGGCGGGGAGTTTCGGACTCGCCGGGCTGGACGCCTGGATGAGTCGCCGCGAGGGGGGGCGTCATGTGAAACTGTTCCGGCTGATCCGTTATTTTTACAGCATGAACGCGGCGTTGTTCCTCGGGTTCGTCCGGTATCTCAAGGGTCCGGGCGTCAGCGTCTGGGAGCCGACAAAACGTGAGGGTGTTCCCGCGTCGGACGGTCCCGCCGGTTCGCCGCGACCGGACCAGGCTTCCCACCCCGCCCGAAGATGAACCCTCCCTCCCTATTGGTCGCCCATCCCTGGATGGCGCGGGGTGGCTCCGAGGCTACCGCGCTGTGGACGTTGCAGGCGCTGCAGGAGGACTACGAGGTCACCTTCGTCACGTCCTCCGCAGTCGATTGGGAGGAGCTCAACCGCGCCTACGGCACCGCCGTGAACCCGAACCGGATCCGTTTGCGGCGGGGACCGGCTCTGCCCACGGTGAACAGCCCACTGCGGTTTTCCCATCTCCAGGTCCGCTACTTCGAGCGCTACTGCCATCGTCTCGCCCGCGATTACGATCTCTGTGTCAGCGCCTACAACCCGATCCATTTCGGCAAACCCGCGATCCAGATCATCGGCGATTTCAGCTTCAGCGAGGAAATGCGGAAGCGGCTCTACATCCACGGCGAGGAGAAATTCCAGCATCGCGAGAACCTCCTGCGGAAACTCTACCTCGCGGCGGGATCGCTCCTTGAGGTAAAACAACCGCCTTTGCGCGAGCGGGGCGATCTCATCCTGGCAAATTCCGACTGGTCGGCCGCGCAGTTGGAGACCCACTTCGGAGTGAGCGACGCGAAAGTGCTCTACCCTCCGGTGATCCTCCCGCGGGCGCCCGCCGGGATCGCGCGGGATCCGCTGGGGTTCGCCTGCCTCGGCCGGGTTGTCCCGGAAAAGGAGCTGGAGCGCATCGTTCGCATCCTCGGGCGTGTCCGGGAGAGCGGTTGGCCCGTGACCCTCCAGCTCATCGGGAATCTGGACGAATCGGACTACGGACGCACTTTCGCCGCCGCGATCGCCCCCCACCGCGACTGGATCACTCCGGCCGGATTTCTCGATCTGGAGGCCAAGCGGGATCTCCTGGCGGGCCAGACCTACGCCATTCACGCCTGCCGCATCGAAGCCTTCGGCATCGCCGTGGCCGAGATGGCGGCGATGGGGTGTGTTCCCTTTGTCCCGGATACGGGCGGGACGGGAGAGATCGTCTTTTTCCCCGAACTCCGATTCGGAACCGACGACGAGGCGGTTGCGAAAATCCTCGCCCTCCTCGCCGATCCGGAACGGACCCGTTCCTATCGCCGGACCCTTCCCGCCCGCATGGAACGATTCGCTCCCACAAAGTTTATGATCCAACTGCGGAAAGTCGTGCTAGAATTTTCCGATTCCGGGGATACCACATGTTAATCCAATCTGTTCAGAAGATCTGCCAGCGGGTCGCCGATCCCATTTTTTACCGCAAGCAGGTCCGCGATTTCGTCCGGAGATTCCGCTCTTTCAATGATCAAAACCAATCGCTGCCATTGAATCGCTTTCCCGAGATCCGGCGAGCCGTCGTGGTGGTGGCACATCCCGACGACGAGGTTTTTTGTTCCGGCTTGCTTTGCGAACTGAAACGCCGGGGCTGTCATCTCACCGTGCTCTGCCTCACCCGCGGCGAAGGCGGTCCCTGCGAGGAACATTCCCGCGAAGCGCTGGGTGGAGTCCGCACGGCCGAGATGGAGAGATCCTGTGCGGTGCTCGGGATCGAGGAACTCGTTTTCCTTGGGCATATCGATCCGGTGGCGAAAGGATTCAAAGTGCTCGCCCCCGAGGTCCCGGTCGAGGTTCTCGCCGGGCAGATTCGTGGCCCTATCGAGAGCGCCGACCTCGTTCTTTCCCATGGTAGCAGCGGAGAATACTGGCATCCCGCGCACCTTCTCGTCTACGGCGCGGTGAAACAGGTCATCGACTCCCCCGAGGTCAGCACCCCGACCTGGATGACCTTTTCCGCCCGCCAGATCGGTCATCCGCTGCCCGATATGGTGAACTGGGACGACCCCGCCTTTCTCCGCGTCGACAACGCGCCGTATCAGGAGATTCGGCTCCGCGCCCTGGAATGCCACCGCAGCCAGTTGCGGCTTTTCGGAAAATTCGCCGGGGGAGATCACCGGGACTTCATCCGCCTGACCGCACGCGAAACCTACGCTCTCCAGCAATGGGGGGAACTACAGATCCCGGAAGCGGCCGATAAAGGCGAAAGCCAGAGGGATCATCGCGGCGACACTGGAAACAAAGGCACCCAGGGCGAAACGGAACGGCTCGATCATCGCCGAACCCACGAAAATGGTGCAGGTCAGCACGACGGAACCGAGGATGAAAATCCCCAGCGGTGAGAGGCGCTGGTGCTGTCCCGTCGTCTCCATGTGTTGGCGGAGCGGGTCGAAATACTGGTAGGCGATCACCGCGATCCAAATCGGGCTCAGTGGCGCGTACGAACTCAGCGCCGGCATCGCGAGGAGGGCGTTGTAGAGGGCGTGGGCGAAAACGACCGCGAGGAAAGCGAGGAGGAATTCCTCCCAGCCGCGCATGCGCCGGTGGAGCATTTTCCAGAGATACCATCCCGCCACGCCGGTCAGTGAAAAGTGCAGGGCGTTGGCCGTGAGCAGCCGCAGCCACGCCGTGAAGGTGCCCGACCCCGCCTCGAAGTAGAGGAGATTTTCCTGAAAGGCGAAACCCAGTCCGACCATTCCCGCGAGGACGAGGGCCTCGAGCGGGTTGCCACGTTTCCGCAGGGCGAGGGCGAGAGGGAAAAAGCAGAGCAGCTTGAGCGATTCCTCCCGCAGCGCCACGCCCGAGAGGAAAAAGACGAACTGGGCCAGGGCGGAGTCCTCCGGATGAAATTCCTGGCCGCCGCGATCCTGCTGCAGCACGACGAGGTAGAGGGTGAGCACCGCGCTGACCACACCGAGGGCGAATGCGACCAGGGCCTTGGCGACATGTCTCGCCGGGTGTTCCCGGAAAGCCAACAGGATGAAAAACCAGATTGCCGCAGTGAACAGCGCCGGGATCAGGTAGATCGTGCCGAAGCTCCGCGCTTCCGAGAGCAGGACGGAGCGGGCCAGGCCGGGGTAGTCTCCGGCGTAGGCCTGGTAGGAAAAGAGATCCGAGGGAGCGAAGGCGTTCCGCACCGAGGCATCGTCGAGCAGTTCCCGGACGAGCGTTTTGTTCTCCCCGAGTCGGGCGAGGAAAAGGGCGCTTCGCCGTGCGTAGGAGGCTTCCCCGAAGAGCCCGGCCTCGGCGAGATAGTGGTGGAGCGCCCCGTCCGCATCGGAGGAACGATACTTCAGATCGGCGAGAAATGCATTGCGGTGGCGCAGCTCCGCGTCGGCCGACTCCAGTCGGGCGATCGCCTCGGTGGCGTTCCCCTCGTGCAGGCCTTTCCACCAAATTTCGATGAGCTCGTCGGGTTCTTTCGCGAGAGCGGCCTCGATCGCGGGCGCGAAAGGATTTTGCTCCTCCTCGTCGAGCAATTGCGCGCAAGTGCCCGCGCGCGATTCCGCCTCCAGCGGCAGACCGAAACGGATCAGGGAGATCAGGTCGCTTTTTCCCTCGGGAGCGAATCCCGATGCCGCCATCTCGTGGAGCCGGGAGTGACCCGCCGGGGCGATCAGGGATACGAGGAAAGCCAGTGCCGTGGAGATCGCCACGAGAATGAGGGACGACCGCAGGAGAACACCGCGGTCGCGGGAGTATCGAACCAGATCCTGACGGGTGGGGAGTCGCATCATCGAAAGGGCACGAGCCTATCCCCGATTCGCCGGGGCGACAAATGCGGGATGGCGATGATCACGGGAGTTGCCATCGAATCAAAACCTATCTACTCTCGCGGCATGAAACGAACCGCCTTTCCCCGCGCCCTCACCGTTCTCGCCGCGCTGGTCTCGACCGCCGCCTCTGTCAGTCCCGCCGCCGACGCGCCGAAGATCAAACTCGATCCCATCTACGAGGGCGTCGCCATAGAAAGACCGGTGGCCCTCGTGATCCCGGACGACGGGAGCCAGCGCCGCTTTCTCGTGGAGCAGACCGGCAAAATCAAGATCCTCCCCGCCGACGAGAGCGGGACGGAGGCGACCATGTTCCTCGACATGACTCCGGTCATGGGCGTGGAAAAAGACTTCGAGGAGGGACTTCTCGGACTCGCCTTTCACCCCGACTACAAGAAAAACGGCCGTTTTTACCTCACGGTGTCGCGGCAGGGGCCGAAGCGGCTCGTCCTGGCGGAATACACCGTTTCCAAAAACGATCCCGCCGTCGCGGATCCCGCCAGCGAGCGCATTCTCATGACCGTGCAGCAGCCCGAGTGGAACCACAATTCGGGCAACATTTTCTTCGGCCCGCACGACGGCATGCTCTACTTCTGCGTCGGCGACGGCGGGAAGAGAAACGGCGTTCACCTGCTCTCGCAGAAACTGACGAGCTGGAGCGGCAAGGTCCTGCGCCTCGACGTCGACGAGCGCACCGGTTCCCGGCCCTACGGAATCCCGGCGGACAACCCCTTCGTGGAGACACCTCACGCGGCACCCGAGATCTGGGCCTACGGGCTTCGCAATCCCTGGGGTGTGACGATCGATCCCGAGAGCGGAATTTTCTACCTCGCCGATGTCGGCCAGGATCTCTACGAAGAGATCAACGTGGTGGAAAAAGGCGGCAACTACGGGTGGAATTTCCGCGAGGGGGCCAACGTATTTCCGGGACAGGCCGCTCTGATGGAGGCCCTCGGACAAAAAGGCGGCCCGCCGAAGGACGCCGTCCTCATCGACCCCATTCACGAATACACCCGCGCCGACGGGCTCAGCATCACCGGTGGTTTCGTCTATCGCGGCGAGGCGATCCCGGCTTTGCAGGGGCACTTCATCTACGGTGACTGGCGTTTCGGCAACCTTTGGGCGCTGCGCTACGATCCCGCCGACAAGAGCGTGGTGAACCATCTCATCGAAAAGCCCGCCGATGTCGCCAATCCCACGACCCAGCCGACCGGCTTTTACCCCGATGAAAAGGGCGAGATCATCGTGCTCGACTGGCGCGGCGCGATCCACCGCATCGTCCCCGCGCGGTGAGGGGGCGAGGGAGCGTCCGCAGCGGCATCTCTCCGACTCCGCCGGATTCTCCGTGGCGGTCGGTGCGGATGTGGGGTAGCGTTTCCGGAGTATCGAATCTCCGGTTCTTCTCTCACTTCATGCAAAACGCCGCTCGCTTCACCGTTCTCTTCTTTTCACTCGTCGCGGTCGTGGTCGTCCTGGTGCTGTGGAAAAAAAACGACCACAAAGCCGCCCGCAGCGAATTGGAGACCCGCTTCGGGGCGGATCTGTCGATCAACGGAGAAGAATTTTATCTGGGCTGTTCGAGTCCGGCCCTCACCGATCTCAACGAACTGGCGGATCTCGTGGCGAGAGTGGGGAAACCGACCATCCTCGATCTCACCGGAGCTCCGGCGTTGCGCTCACTCTCGGGCATCGAAAAAATGCCGTCGCTGAACTCGCTCGTCCTGATCGATTGCGTCGCCCTGGTCAGCGCCGAGGGCGTGAGCGGTCATCCCGGCTTGTCGGAGATCGTGTTGACGGACAGTGTGAATTTTGTGGAAACCGCCGCGATCCGGGACCTCCCCCGGCTCACCACGCTGGACTTCAGCGGCTGCACCGCCCTGACCCGCTTCGAGGGGAGCGGTCTTCCCGTTTTGGAGAACCTCTATCTGAGCCGCTGCGCGTCGCTCGCGTCGCTGGATCTCACCTCCCTGTCGACGCTGCGACAGCTCTACGTCGACGGGTGTGGCGCCCTGCCCGCTCTGGAGGGCCTCGCGGGACTGGAGCGACTCACCGATCTCGATGTCAGCAATGCGACGGGATTGACGGGGCTGCCCGGGGTCGGCAATCTCGGCGAGTTGATCGTGCTGGATATCCGCAATGTGGCCATCGGTGATTTCACCGGAATCGCCGCACTGCCGAAGCTCCGTATCCTCCGCATGGGCGGGCAGGAGAACATCGAGACGCTGGAGCCGCTCGCGGGCCTCTCGTCCCTGCGCGAACTGCATCTCGAGGCCTGTCCGAATTTCCGTTCGCTCAAAGGGATGCCGCCGGGGATTTCCCAATACGCGGGTTTCACCCATTGTCCCGCGCTGGTTTCCCTGGAGGGACTGGAAACCGCCACCGCTCTTGAGCAACTGGACCTGACCGGCTGCACCGCGCTCGCGGAAATCGACCGGATCGCGGCGCTGACCGATCTGGTGCAGCTCAGTCTGGTGAAATGCCGCCAAGTGCAAGACATCTCGGCGGTGGAAAAGCTGCCCCGCCTCGCCATCGTGATGCTCGGCGGCTCGGGTGTGATTCCCGCCTCGGTGGAATCCCTCGACCTCGCCAACAAGGAGATGATCCTGGACTTCGCCGTATCCGATTAGGATTAATAATCGAGCACGCGGGCTTGTTCGGGGAGCGGTTCGGGATATTCAAAGGTGCGGCCTTCGAAATTCCGGATGAGGGTGCGTTCGCTGTTGCGCTGCAGCACATATTCCGGATTGATGGGGACCTTGCCGCCGCCGCCGGGGGCGTCGATGACATACTGCGGCACGGCGTAGCCGGTGGTGTGTCCGCGGAGACCTTCGATGATGCGGATGCCCTCCTCCACCGGCACCTCCAGATGCGACGATCCCTGAATGAGATCGAGCTGGTAGAGATAGTAGGGTTTCACCCGGCACATGAGGAGTTTGTGGACGAGCGTCTTCATGATTTCGACATCGTCGTTGACCCCCTTGAGGAGGACGCTCTGGTTGCCCATGGGAACGCCGTGGTCGGCGAGCCGTTCGAGACCTTCTTTCACTTCGAGCGTGAGTTCGCGGGGGTGGTTCACGTGGATGCTGAGGAAGAGCGGGTGGTACTTTTTCAGCATCGCACAGAGTTCCGGAGTGATCCGCTGGGGGAGGAAAACGGGGACGCGGGATCCGATGCGGAGGAATTCGATATGCGGGATCGCCCGGAGGCGACGGAGGATTTTTTCCAGTTTGTTGTCGGAAAAAAGCAGCGGATCGCCCCCGGAGAGAAGGACGTCGCGGACCTCGGTGTGCTCCTCCAGATAGCGGTAGACGGCTTCGTAATCGCTCTCCAGTTCCTGCTCCCCGACGCCGCTGACGACCCGGCTGCGGGTGCAATAGCGGCAGTAGGAGGCGCAGCGATCCGTCACCAGGAAAAGAACCCGGTCGGGGTAGCGATGGACGAGGCCGGGGACGGGCATGTGGGCATCCTCGCCGCAGGGATCGGCCATCTCGTAGGGGGAAGTCAGGGTTTCTTCGACTCGGGGGATGACCTGTCGGCGAATCGGGCAGTAGGGATCCTCGCGATCCATCAGGTTGAAAAAATGCGGCGTGATCGCCATCGCCAGTTTGGTGCCGGAGAGGATCACCCCGTTGCGTTCTTCTTCACTGAGGACGAGATGCTCCTCCAGTTGGGAGAGAGTGGTGATTCGGTTTTTCAGTTGCC
>CAYLJC010000090.1:0-8796 GCA_964383345.1 uncultured Akkermansia sp.
AGGATGATGTTGGGGATGAGGATGAGGGGGATGATGTTGATGGCGGTCTTGGGGCTGCTCACGATGCTGGAGATGAAGAGACCGGCGGCGATGCCGACGAAGGAGGTGAGGAACATCCAAAGCAGGTTGTGGAGGAACATGTCCCGGATCCCGAGAATGGCGTTGCCGATGAGCAGGTAGATGACGCACTGGATCAGCGCGAAGAAGCCGAGGGAGAGGTATTTGCCGATGATGTAGCCGCTGACGCGGAAGCCGTGGTGGCGCTCGCGCTGGAGGAGATTGCGGTCGCGGATGATTTCCTCGGCGGAGTTGGTCATGCCGAGGAAGAGGGCGACGACGAGGCCGAGGAAAAGGTAGGTGGGGATGTGGAAAGCGTTGGCGAAATTGTAGGCACCGTCTTCGGAGTAGCGCATCACCATGGCGATGAGGATGGCGAGGGCGGGGGCTTCCAGCAGGGTGGTGGCGAGGTTGGCCCGGTTGCGCAGTTTGCTGAGGAAGGCGCGTTTGAACTGGTTGGAAAAACGAACCCAGTCGTGGCGCGGTTTGCGCGGGGGTGCCTGGGGTGTTTTCTGCAGCGAGGACGTCTGCGAGGTGTCGGCGTCGAGTTCGCGGAGATTGACTTCTTCGAGGAGGCGGTAGGTCTGGAAGCGGTCGGACCAGAAGGCGGCGTTGAAACGCCGCGCGGGAATGAGGTTGCCGCGGTTGTCGCGTTCGAAGATGACATCCCCGCCGAGGTCGCGCAGGGGGGTCTCGAGGACGTCGAAGATGAAGTCGGGGGTGAGGTTGGCGCTGCTGTCCCCGTCGCCGAGGGGCGCGGCGCTGGTGTAGATGCCCTCCTGTTTGCGGGCTTCGTGAAAGTATTCGAGGATCTGTGTCGGCGTTCCGAAAAAGGCCATTTTCCCCCCGTTGTCGAGGAGGAGCACCTTGTCGAACATGTGGAAAAGGCGGCTGCTGGGCTGGTGGATGGAGACGAGGGTGATTTTGTTGTGGGTGAGTCCGCGGATCACCTCGAGGACGTGTTCGGAATCCTTCGAGGAGAGTCCCGAGGTCGGTTCGTCGAAGAGATAGATGTCGGCGATCCCGATCATGTCCATGCCGGCGTTGAGACGGCGGCGCTGGCCTCCGGAGAGGCTTTTGGTCTCCTGATCGCCGGCGAGGCGGTGGCGGATTTCGTTGAGTCCGAGTTCGATGAGTTTGGAATCGACGCGGCGGCGGCGTTCGAGGACGGGGAAATGGGGGGCGCGGATCGCGGCGGCGGTGTCGAGATTTTCCTCCACCGTGAGGAGGGGGTCGAAGGTCTCGTCCTGCGGGATGATGGCGATGTAGGACTTGAGGTGTTCGTGCTCGGTGTAGAGCTCGACGCCGTTGAGGTCGATGCGTCCGCCGCGCGGCTTGAGCTGTCCGCCGATGGCCTTGAGCAGGGTGCTCTTGCCGCAGCCGCTCGGCCCGATGATGCAGACCATCTCCCCGCGCTGGATCGAGAGGGAAACTCCGTCGAGAGCGGGGATCTTGCGGTCGTAGGAATGGCTGACATCGCGCACCTTGAGCGTGCTGATGACATTGCGTTCCTCTTCGATGATGCCTTCGGAAAAGAGGCAGCGCAGGTATTGGTCGCTGCCGAGGGAAATGACGCTGCCGTCTTTGAGCGCGGCCTGACCGCGCACGATACCGCCCTCGACCGCGACGGGGCGCTCGGACTCGATCACTTCGAGGAGTCCGGTTTTGGTGCTGTTGTCGCAGCGGATCCGGAGGAGGATTTTTCCCGAGGTTCCCGGGCTGAGAAGAATATCGCCGGGAGAGAGTTGTCCGGGATCGTTGGAGACGAGATAGACGGTGCGGTTCGGTGGCAGGCTGAAACGTCCGCCGAGTTCGCGGGCCTTGCGGCGCAGGTCGTCGAAGGAGATCTCGGTGTGGTCGGGAAAATCGAGGCGCTCGCGCGAGGTCACTTCGAAGGTGTCGCCTTTGTGGAGAGTGCGTTCTCCGATGACGGCCTCGGTGGCATTGAGGACTTCGACCTGGATTTTGAGTCCGAAGGAAACGCGCAGGTAGCTTTGCTTCGTCCGCACTTTTTCGATGAAGTGATTGCGATTGTTGTCCTGGGCGAGGTAGAGCTGGACGGAGGAGAGGTTCTTTTTGGTGTTGAAATAAAAGACCAGATCCTCGAAAGCGAGGACCTCTTCCCCGATGATGAGGCTCTGGCCTTCGTAGACGCGGCAGAACTCGCCCGCGTTGACCTGGCGTCCCCGCGCGAGGATGGGACCGGGGCCGAGGTTTTTGACGAGGAGGAGACTCTGGAAGCGGAAAGCGACGACGGAGTGCTCGTCGTCCGAGGTGGCGATGGTGATGTCGGCCGGTTCCCCGGTGGAAAGGATGAGGGACTCGAGCCGGTGGCTGTCCTCTCCCGGGTGGTGTCCTTCACTGGTGAGGGACTCGGCCTTGCTCAGTTGCGAGAGTTCACTGGTGTTGAGCTGATAGACGATGTTGATGGCTTCGGAGGCGACCCCGAGGGTCGTCATGAACTGGTAGAAAGTAATGAGGTTCTCCTTGGGCAGTCCGGCGCGGCTGATGAGGACGTAGAGCTGCACTCCGAGGAGCACTTTGTCCTCGAGGGGGAGACGCCCCGCGAGGTCCGAGGCGATCGCCTCGAGATCCTGGCGGCGGCGGAGGGAGCGGATGAAGAGCTGCTTCAGTTCGGTGTAGACCGTCTCGGGGAAATCGTAGCGCAAAAAGCCGAGAATGGAGTCGATCTCCGCTTCGACGACCCGGCCGTCGAGCTTGGTGAACCCCGCGAAGACCTCGATGAGCATGGGCAGCATGCTCTCCTTGGTGCGCGGCATTTCGTTCTTGAGGAAACTGCGTGAAAAACGATCCCAGAGACGGCTGCGGCCGCGGGGAAGGCCGGATTCGGTCCGGGGTTTTTTCCCGGCCGACCCGATATCACTGACCGGGTCCCGCAGGGTGGAAGAGGGTTTCGACATGTTGGCCTGGGAAAAATGCTCCGGAACTTATACCACTTCCGCCGCGCTTGAAAACAGGGGATCGAATTCATTGCGGTCTTCGCCCTCCGGGACGGCATTGCGGAAAAAGATCCCGAGGCGCTAAAAATTTGCTTTTATTTATAATTATTATGGTTATTATATTAAGAATACCCAAAAGATGAAAGCCTTCCTCCAACCCGACGTTCCCGCCCCGGCCAAAGTGCTCCGTCTCGTCCGGCATCATCACGGACTGCCGTCGGGGGAGAGCGACGTCATCCCCACGAGCGCGGCGATGTGTCGCAAGGGCCTTGCGCGGGTCTGGAGCGTGGGGGCGCGGCTCAATCACCTCAAGGCCCGTCGCCGCCGCATCCGTCTCGACGACATCCCGGCGGAGGCTTTTCCGGTGGTGCTGGAACTGGGGCGGGGGAGTCAGTTTCTCATTCTCCGGGAAAAGCTCGACGAGGGAGGGAGCGGCTCCTACATCGTGCAATTCCCCGATGCGAGGGAGTCGCTGGTCCGGGCCGAACGCATCCGCGAGATCTACGACGGCACCTGCGTCTTCCTGCGTCCCCGCGCGGTGGCGGAGGAGAATCCGGGGGAAACGGGAAGCGGCCCGGGAAGAGGCTCCCGCCGGAGCTGGCTCGCGGGGCTCCGTGCGCGGATCGCTTCTTTCCCGATGAAACGCGGCGTTCTCGCGGCGATCACCTGTCATGTCCTGACTCTCGTCGGAGTGCTCGGAGTGGTCGCCTCGCACCGCTTGGCGTTTCCCGTGGAAAATCAGGATCCGCTCGTTCCCGCGGTGGGGGTGTTTATGGCGGCGGCGGTGGTGGCGGGAATTCTCCGGCTGCGCCGCGAAGTGCTCACCGGGCGATTGGCCGCCGCGTTGGTGGATGGGATATGTCTTCCGCTCTACGGGCTGGCGATGGTGGGGCTCGCCGGATGGATGGCAATGCCGTTTTTTGTCGTGGCCGCTGCGGTCGTCGGGGTGCTGCTGCTCTCGGATCGTCTCGGGCAGATGCCGTCGCGATTGCGCGAAATCCGTCTCCATGTGGTCGGGGGCACCTTTTGCGCCGGGGCGGTGGCGGGTGCCGCGGCGGTCTCGCTCGGTTTCCTCCCTCCCGCTGTGATGGTCGGTTGCCTCGTTCTCGGGACCTGCCTGATCGATTTTCTCATCGAGAGCGATGTCCTTTGGCAGGAGGCCCGCCTGGCCATGATCATGCGGTAGCATCTCATCTCAAACAAGAGAAGAGGTTTTGCTGGAAGGGATTCCCTTGTACCGCTAGGGTGGAACGATGGAACCGATCACAATCCGCGAACTGAAACAGCAGGCTGGTCCGGTGCCGCTGATGGTGCGGTTCCCCGCCCAACTGGAGAAGTCGCTCGAGCGCGTCACCAAGACGGGAAATCCGTACTACGAGCTCACGTTCGCGGACGCGGAGGAGACCCTGGTGCTGCGGGTCTGGAACAACTCCCCGATGTTCGCGACCTGCGGACAGATGCGCGGCGGGACCTTTTTTGAAGTCTCGGGCGAGTTCGGACTCGGCAACGATGGCCGCTCCATCGACGGGAAAAGCTGGACCGCCCGCGCACTCAACGACGAGGAAACCGCCGGCGTTCTCGGCGGTTCGCCGGAACTGCGCCGCAAGCAGCAGACCGATTACGCCTTCATCAAATCGACCGTGGCCGGTCTCGCGGATCCGCGTCTGCACCATCTCTGCCGCGCTTTTCTGGAGCGCTTCGGAACCCGCCTGCGCCGCACCGGTGCCGCGCGCGACTACCATCACGCCCGGCGCGGCGGACTCGTCGAGCACGTCGCCGGAATGATGCGTTCGGCGCTACAAATCTGCGAGGCCTATCCCGCGCTCAATCGCGATCTGCTCGTGGCCGGGGTGCTCTTCCACGACGTCGGCAAACTCTGGGAAAATGTCTATGCGGTGAACGGTTTTTCCATGCCCTACAGCGAGATGAGCGAATTGCTCGGTCATATTCCCCTCGGGATGGAAATCGTGAATAAATTCTGGCGCGAGATCCACGAGGACGAGGCACTCAGCGCGGGCTGGAAAGAGCTCCAGCCCGAGAGCGACCGTGTGCGTCTGCACCTGCTCCACCTCATCGTGGCGCACCACGGCGAGCTGGCTTTCGGCTCTCCGGTGGTGCCCAAAACGCCCGAGGCCCAGGCCCTGCACTACATCGACAATCTCGACGCCAAGATGGAAATGTTCGAGCGCGGCTACCAGGTTGCGAACGAATTGGGGCGCAACGTCTACGACCGCGTTCGGCCGCTGCCGGGACGACTGATCGCTCCCCTGGCGGCGTTCGTGCCGGAACCGACCGGGGAATCGGAACCACCGGAATCATCGGAAACGCAGGGAGAGGGCTGGATCAGCGACGACCCCGAACCCGCGCCGGAGCCGGGATCGGACGAGCCGTTTTGAGCGCCGCGGAAGGGCTCAGGCGGGATCGTTCTTCACTTCGACCATGAGGTCGGGGGCGATCGCCTCGATCCGCTCGCGGAGGGTGTCGCCATTGAGATCGGGGGGCGGGAGGACTTTGGCGTTGGTTTTGAAAAGTCGTTCGCCCGACCACGGCGCCTGACTGCAATCGGTCGCGAGTTCGACGACATTCACCCCGAGCCGGGCGAGTTCGCCGGAAATCGCGCTGACGATGCCCTGGCGATCCTGCCCGACGATCTCGAGGGCGAGGGCCTCCCCCGTTTCCCCGGCGTCGCTCTCTTCGCAGGCACGGTGGACGCTGGTCCGCAGCCCCGCGTTTTCGAGTGCCGCGAGCGCTTCGTGCAAGGCGGGGAGCGACTCCTCCGCGAGAACCACCTGGACCATGCCGGAGAACTGTCCCGCGAGCCGGATCATGCGGCTGCCTTCCCAGTTGCCCGAGGCCGCGGTGATCGCGGAGGAGAGTTGTTCGATGAGCCCCGGACGGTCGGGGCCGATGACACTGACGAGGATGGTGGTCTGCATGGTACAAGGAAGCTACCCGGAATTCCGGAGGAGGTCCAGCCCGCCGGGGGGAATCTTCGGCGGCAAAGAAACCAACACCCGCCCGCTTGCGCCGCCGCCGATGGGGGGTAGTTTCTCGACTTCCCGCGAATCGGGAGCCGCCCACCGCTTTTTTATTCCATCATGTACCGAACTCATCACTGCAACGAACTCCGCAAATCCCACGCCGGTGAAACGGCCACGCTGGTGGGCTGGGTCAATACGGTGAGGGATCACCACGGCGTCATCTTCATGGACATCCGCGATCGCGAGGGAGTCACCCAGTGTGTTTTCCGTTCCGAGGAAAACGCCGAGGCCACCCGGATGAGCCACTCGCTTCGCTCGGAGGACGTCGTCCAGGTGACCGGACGCATCGACATTCGGCCCGAGATCGAAGGGCAAAGCACGGTGAATCCATCCATCGCCACCGGCGAGATCGAGCTGGTCGCGACCGATCTGAAGGTCATCAACAAGGCCGAGGTGTTGCCGTTCCAGCTCGACAAGGAACTCAGCAACGAGGATCTGCGGATGAAACACCGCTACCTCGACTTGCGCCGTCCGCGCATGGCCCGCAATCTTCGCACCCGCCACCTCATCACCAAGGCGATGCGCGACAGCCTCGACGAGATGGGATTCCTCGAAATCGAGACGCCCATCCTCTCCAAATCCACTCCGGAAGGTGCCCGCGATTTCCTCGTTCCCTCGCGGCTCAACCCCGGCAAATTTTACGCCCTGCCCCAGGCACCGCAGCAGTACAAACAGCTTCTCATGGTCGCCGGGGTGGAACGCTATTTCCAGATCGCCCGCTGTTTCCGCGACGAAGATCTCCGCGCCGATCGCCAGCCCGAGTTCACCCAGGTCGATATCGAGGCGAGTTTTGTGACCCAGGAGGATCTGTACGCCATCATTGAAACCCTCCTCGCGAAGGCGTTCCAGGTCT
Organism: uncultured Akkermansia sp.; assembly: GCA_964383345.1. Lineage (GTDB taxonomy): Bacteria > Verrucomicrobiota > Verrucomicrobiia > Verrucomicrobiales > DEV007 > Arctic95D-9. Next base: position 6,912 of record CAYLJC010000090.1, read on the forward strand.
CCCGTGGCGTGGAGGTGGCAACACCGTTCCCCCGCATCACCTACCAGGAGGCGATGGACAGCTACGGCAGCGACAAACCCGAGCGCCGCATCGGGATGGAAATCAGGGATCTCGGCGATGTCTTCAGCGCCTCGGGATTCAAAGTGTTCTCCAGCACGCTGGAAAAGGGCGGGGTGGTCCGTGCGATCAACGCGAAGGGATTTGCCTCGGTCACGACGGGGCAGATCAAACGCCTCGAAGAGATCGCCCGCGAGGCGGGTGCCGGCGGACTCGCCTACATCAAGGTCGAGGGCGGCGAGTGGAAATCTCCCATCGTGAAATTTTTCAGCGATGAGGAAAAAGCCGCCCTCAGCGAGCGCCTCGGCATCGAGGAAGGGGATCTTGTCCTCTTCGGCTGTGACCGGTGGGAGGTCGTCTGCGACGTCCTCGGTCGGCTCCGGCTGGAGGTGGCGACTATGTGCCAACTCTACGAGGGCAAGGACGACATTCTCGACTTCTTCTGGGTGATCGATTTTCCCCTGCTCGCTTACGACGAGGAAGAGGGCAAATGGAATGCGGTCCACCATCCTTTCACCCGCCCCCATCCCGACGATGTCGCCCTGCTCGACGACGAGGCGAATTTTGGAAAAATTCGCGGTGCCGCCTACGATGTTGTTCTCAACGGAAACGAACTCGGCGGGGGCAGCCTGCGGATCCACGAGAGCGATCTCCAGGCAAAAATGTTCCGTGTCCTCGGGGTCACCGATGAAGAGCAGATCTCCATGTTCGGCCATATTCTCGGGGCCTTCCAGTATGGCGCGCCCCCGCACGGCGGCCTCGCCCTCGGCCTGGATCGCCTCGTCATGCTCGCCTGCGGAGAGTCCAGCATCCGCGAGGTGATCGCTTTCCCGAAAAACAACAAAGGGGTGGACCTGATGTCCGCGAGTCCGGCCGAGGTCGATTTCAAACAACTGCGCGAACTCTACATCAAGTCCGTGGTGCAGGAGAAAAAAGACGCCGGGACATGAGCGCCAAAAGATACCTCATCCGCTTTGTTCTCATCCTCGTCGTTGCGGGGGTGGCCTATTGGCAGCAGGGGAAAGACCTGCCCTTCTCTCCGACGGAGAGGGCGGAATCACCGACCGCTTCCTCTTCCTCCGGCTCCGCCTCCGGAGCTTCGGCAACCAAGACAAAAGAGAGCGCTCCTTCCACAATCCATGGGTACGATGTTTTTCGTGAGGCCCGCCTCGTCGAGGACAAGGGAAATGACGGGGACAGCTTTGCCGTCCGCGCGGGCGACCGCGAATTTGTGCTGCGTCTTTATTTTGTCGACACCCCCGAGAGTTATCTGAATGATCGGTATGAGAGCCAGCGTCGCCGCGTCGCCGATCAGGCCCGCGATCTCGGCGGGATTTCTTCCGAAGAAGCCGTCGCCGTCGGCAAGGCCGCCAAAAAATTCACCCTCGAAGAACTCGGCAAAAAACCCTTCACCGTTTACACCTATTGGGAAGAGGTCTACGACGGAGATCGCTTTTACGGTTTTGTCGAGCTGGCCGACGGCAGCGATCTCGCCAGCCGTCTCGTCGAGGAGGGACTCGCCCGCATTCACACCAAGGGCCCAGGCTCGAAGGCCAATCCCGTTCCCACTCCGCAAGGGGACAGTTTTTTCCAGGCCCGTGACAAGCTGGAATCCATCGAGCGCCGGGCGCAGCGGGCCAAACGAGGGGTCTGGGGACTCTGAGCGGTCGGAAGCTAGGGGGGTGATGGACGCCGACCCGTCCATTGACCGAGCGGTGATTTTCTGGCACGCTTCGCCCATGAAATTCATCCCGGCTTCCCTGTCGCTTTTTCTCAGCCTTTTCCTCGTCCTCTCCGCCACCGCCGCCGACTGGACCATCGAAACCAT
>CAYLJC010000091.1:0-324 GCA_964383345.1 uncultured Akkermansia sp.
ATCGCTTCACCGTCGATGCGGGATTGCAAACGGACCGGCGTGTTCGGGGCGGACACCTCGCCGTCGCGGAAGCGCTCGGGCAGATTCAAAAATCGCATTTCCCGCTCCGGCAGAGGAAGGCGGATTTCGACGTAATCGACCGCAAAAATCCTCCCCAGCGAGGTGCCCTCGGTGACGTACTGGCCGACATCGACGAGCTGTTCGAGAACCTGCCCGTCGTAGGGTGCCCGGATGACGGTGCGCTCGAGATCGCGTTCGGCCTTGGCGATCTGGGCCTTGGCCGAGGCGACATCGGCCTCCGCCTTGGCGACCTGGGGCAGCCGC
>CAYLJC010000091.1:334-8318 GCA_964383345.1 uncultured Akkermansia sp.
GTCGGCGAACACCAGCCGGAGGAGGCCAAAGGCCGGCAGCCGCAGGGCGAGGGCGCTGGGTTCCCCGGTTTTGCCGAGGGTGCGCCAGTTGGCCCTCGCTTGGTCGGCCTTGGTTTTTTCCTCGGCAAGCGTCACCTCGGCCTGGGCGAGGGTGGCCTTGGCGACGATGATCGCGGTTTCGTAGTCCACCGGATCGAGGCGCAGGAGCACTTCCCCCTGGTCAAAAAAACCGCCGGGGCGGAAGGAGGGACTGAGCTCGACCACCTTCGCCGAGACCTCGGGGAGGAGACTGCTCTGGGTCCGTGGCTGCACCGTGCCCTGGGAATGGACGACCACCGGGAAGCTCGTTTTTTTCAACGCGGTGGCCTCCACTCTCACGACCGGGGGAGGCATTTCCATCGTCGCCAGTTGCGGGCGGTGGGAGATGAACCACCAGGCGGCGAATCCACAAGCCCCGAGGATGAAGAGGGGCAGGGTGGCACGCAGAAATCGTTTCATGGAGGAAAAAGGGGGGATTTGTGCGTGCGGGAAGAAGGAAAATGGAGGGAAAGTTCGCCGTTTTCAGGGGGAAAGCAAGTCGGGCGCTCTCCGGCGAAATGTCCTGAAAAAGAGGGGTGGCGGGGCCGGGGCGCACCATCCCCGCGTTCGGGAGGAGACGAATGAAAGGCCTCGATCAGGGACTTTATTCAATGACCGGGACCGGGTATGGTGAGGTCACTCACCCGCCGAGCCGTCTCATGAGCTCATCCCAGATTCCTTCGTCGCCGGATTCCTTGCACCATATCGAGCCGGTCCCGCCCGCAGCGGAACCCTACATGGCGAGCTACCGCAGAGGTCGTTTTCTCATCGTTCTGAACGGGGCCTCCCTGCCGTGCCGACTTTGTATCAAGAGCGGTCGTCCGGCGGTCAAAACCGTGGAGATCGCCCTGCGAAATCCGACCAATCCGCTGACCTGGTTCGGAAAACGTCCGCGCCTCGAGGTGGGATTGAGCCGGAAACATCTCGACAACCACCGTGTCGCGGTGGCCCTGACCTGGTCCGTCCTCGGCCTCGGTGCCCTCATGGTAATCACGGGAGCGGTCACCCGCAGCCCCGTCACCATCCTGACAGGGAGTTTTGCGATGGCGATTTCCGGCCTCTTCCGGGCGCTCTCGCCGGTGACTTCGAGCAGTGCCTCGGCGGATTATCTGGAGGTGGCGGGAGCGGGCGAAGCCTTCCTGAAACAACTGCCGGAATCGCCGCAAGCCTGATGGCGCCTTTTCCCTGCCAGGGGGTCAAGGGCCGGAAAAGGAAAATGTGCGCGGGACCCCGGCGGGATCACGGACGCTGCGCTGTTGACCCGTCCCCTGCCTTTGCGGTTCAATGAGCGACCGCTTCATGAATCCTTTCCGTCTTTTCTTTCCCCTGATCGCGATGAGCGCCTTTTCCCCCTCTCCGGTCGCGGCCGGTCACACCGGGTCCGTTCACGGACACATGCCCGATGGTCGCGAAGTGAAACTCCACACCCTGACAAATGCTTCGGGAATGGAGGCGCGGGTGAGCGAATACGGTGCCATTCTCGTTTCCCTGAAAGTTCCTGACAAAACCGGGAAAACCGCCGACATCACCCACGGCTACGACACTCTCGAAGGCTGGCTCGGTGATTCCGCCTACTTCGGTGCCACGGTGGGGCGCTTCGGCAACCGCATCGCCAGCGGACGCTTCACCCTCGACGGGAAAGAATACCGCCTCGCCACGAACAACGATCCCGCCGGTGTGCCGTGCGCCCTCCACGGAGGCAAGGAGGGATTCAGCAAAAAACTCTGGAAAAGCGAAGCGGTGAAACTCGACGGCAATGACGCGGTGCGGTTCACCTACGTAAGCGCCGACGGGGAAGAGGGGTACCCCGGCGAGCTGACCGTGGTGGTGACCTACTCCCTGACCGAAAAGAACGAGCTCATCTGGGACGCCACCGCGACCACCACGGCAGCGACGGTGATCAACCTAGTCCATCACAGCTACTGGAATCTCAGCGGCGATCCCGCGACTTCGATCCAGGACCACGAACTGATCCTCTACGCGGATCATTATCTCCCCACCAACGCGGGCATGATCCCCACGGGAAAAAAAGCCCCCGTCGCGGGTACGCCGATGGATTTCACTCAAGCCATCCTCGTCGGGGAGCGAATCGGGAGTGATTTCGAGGCCCTTGTCCGCGGCGGCGGCTACGACCACGCCTGGGTGCTCAACGGCACCGCCACAACCGGCGATCTGGTCAAGGCCGCGAAATTGCGCCACCCCGAAACCGGCCGGACCCTGACCCTTTCCACCAATCAACCCGCCGTGCAGTTCTACAGCGGCAACTTTCTCGACGGCACCATCGTCGGCAAGGGCGGCGTCAACTATTCCCGGCGCAGCGCCCTCTGTTTGGAGACCGAAAATTACCCCGACGCACCCAACAACCCGAACGCTCCCAGCGCCGTCCTCCGTCCCGGTGAAACCTATCACCACCGCATGGTTCACGCCTTCTCGGTGGAGTGATGCGAGTTTCTTTGATCGCTGTATTGTGTTGTCTCCCTCGTGTTCGTGAGCCATGACCATTATCACCTTTCTCTTTTTCACCGGTCTCGTCGGGGCGATCACCTGGCTCCTCACCCGCAAGGATGATCATGTCACCTCGACCGGATATTTCCTCGGCGGGCGCACCCTCACAGGAGGATATATCGCCGGGTCGCTTATCCTGACAAACCTCTCCACCGAGCAGCTCGTGGGACTCAACGGAGCGGCCTTCACCGACGGCATCGCGGTGATGGCCTGGGAGGTGATCGCCGGTGCTTCCCTCGTGCTGATGGCGCTGTATTTCTTGCCGAAATATCTCCGCAGCGGGATCGCCACGATTCCGGAATTTTTTGAAAAACGTTTCGACGCAACGACGCGGACGATCACGAGCATGATCTTCCTCCTCGCCTACGCCGGTATCCTTCTTCCCATCATTCTCTATTCGGGAGCGATGGGTCTGATGGGAATCCTCGATCTCAAGACGCTCACGGGAATTGAGAACGAAACGACCCTGCTCTGGGTGACGGTGTGGTTTGTCGGCATTGTCGGGTCGATCTACGCGATCTTCGGGGGCCTTCGAACGGTGGCCGTGTCCGACACCCTCAACGGATTCGGACTGCTCGTGGGATCGGTCATGATTCTTGTCTTCGCTCTCAACGCGGTGGGGGATGAGGGCCTCCTGAAATCCCTCGCGACGATACGGGAGGCGCATCCGGAAAAGTTCAACTCGCTCGGGAGCAAAGACTCGTCGGTCCCGTTCTCGACCCTCTTCACCGGTGTCCTCCTCCTCAATCTCTTTTACTGGACAACAAACCAGCAGATCATCCAGCGAACCTTCGGCGCGACAAATCTCGCCGAGGGGCAGCGAGGGGTCCTCATTGCGGGTCTGTTCAAAATTCTCGCCCCGCTCGTGCTGGTGCTGCCGGGGGTGATTGCCTTTCATCTCTACGGCACCCGCGAGGGTTTCAAGCCCGACCAGGCCTACGGCACCCTCGTGAGCGAAGTCCTCCCGCCCTGGCTCACCGGATTTTTTGCCGCCGTGGTGGTGGGGGCGATCCTCAGCTCCTTCAACTCGGCTCTCAACTCGACCGCGACGCTTTTTTCACTCGGGGTCTACCAGCATCTCATCTAGCGTGACGCGGCGGATGAGAAGGCGATCATCAACAATGGAAAACTGGTGGGCTATGTCATCGCCCTCTTTTCCATGTCCGCCGCGCCGCTGCTGGCGGGACAGGAGAGCCTTTTTGGGTATCTCCAGAAGATGAACGGACTCTATTTCATCCCCATCTTCTCGGTCGTGCTGGCGGGGTTCCTCTTCAAACGCGCGGGAGCGCTGGCGGCGAACATCTCCCTCGTGGGCGGCTGCCTCCTCCTCATTCTCGGTTATTTTGTGCCTCCCTTCACGATCTCGACCTGGGCGAAAAATCTTCACGAGTTCCACTTTCTCGGGATTGTTTTTGCCTTGCTGATGATCTTTCAATACATCATGAGCAAAGTCCGACCGCTCCCGCGGGACTGGGAACACCACCACACCGGGGAGGTCGATCTCACTCCCTGGAAATGGGCCCGCCCGATCGGTTTGGGAATCGTGCTTGTTGTCATCATCGTTTACCTGGCATTCGCCGATTTTTCCATTTTTGTAGCAGCGGACACGGCGTCATGACCGGCGGGGGGGGATGCGGGGAGTTGTCGGAATTCCCCGGCAAACTTGAAGGAGAGTCAAAAGAACTCCTGAAAGTCCCGCGAGTTTGGTTTTTTGATCATTTGAGAGATTTGTTCTGATTTTCAGTTTTTCTGGATTTTTCAGCGAATCTGGTTCCAATACGCGCTGTCCGGGTCGTGAAAGAAATCCGTAATCTCTTGACATGACGGGACAAATCCGGTTTTCTGGACGGTGCCTGCCGTCTCGGATAGCGTGAAGAATATTGAGAGCAAAAGTGGGCTATAATACTGTTCGCCGAAACTGCACCCGCTTCTAGTTCTAGTCCTCGTTCCCGTTGGCGTAGCGATTCTTCTCCTTTCGATCTCTTATGCGTTCGCGCTATATCGCCGAATCGACGATCGTGCTGGAATTGAGGAAGTCCAAAGACTTGTTACGGCGATGGGCTTCGCATACCAGAAGTGCAACGTAGGGTCATCATGGTTCGTTGCGTATTTTCAGACCCCTGAAGGAGCAGCAAAGGCACGATTTAGATACAATCGAAAGGCAGGCATAAAATGGGAGAAGAATACAATCGAGAAGAGCATCAGCTACAAGCCCAAAAGGCCTAAAACACAAGAAGTCGAACAACAAAACGTGGGAGACAATCCGAGTTGCGCGCCCGGTGTTGAGCGGTAGCCACTCACTCGGATGTCTCCACTCCACGCTGGGAAAAAAGAGGAAGAAACCCTGCCGTTCCCGCGCGAAACAGTCAGGGGGCATTCGCCTTCTTGACGCCACAAGGAAATCAGCCATAATTCTCATTATGAAGGTCACATTGCCACTGAAAGAGATGTCGGTTTCCGAGAAGATCGGGATCATGGAGGAGATCTGGTCCGACTTGTCGAGTGCGGAGGAGGGTTATTCCCCGCCTGATTGGCATGACCGCATTCTGGAAGAGCGATTACGCCTCGCCGAGTCAGGGGAAGTGGGCTTCACTGATTGGGAGACTGCAAAAAGGCAGATTAAAGACCGGGTTTCGTGAGAATACGGATTTTCGACAGCGCCAAGCTGGATCTTGTGGATGGATTTTCTTTTTACGAGGCCCAAGCGACCGGCGTCGGACAGTATTTTTTGGATTCCCACTACTCGGACATTGATTCTCTGGCCCTTTATGCGGGCATCCATCGGAAGAAATCCAAGGATTTTCACTGGATGTTGTCGAAGCGCTTCCCCTATGCCATTTATTACACCGTAGCAGACGGTCTTGTCTCTGTTCACGCCATCCTGGATTGTCGCCAAGACCCGGGACGGATCGAGGAACGCTTGAACCAAGAGCGAACAAGACGCTGGAGTCAATAAGTGTCCCGATCGCGCTCCACACTGATTGACCAGATCTACGTTAACGCCTGTCCCGCTGCGAGTTCAATCCGTCATGACTGATCAATCTTCAATCCGCAGTCGAAGCCGCGCTCATGGGAAGGTGTAAGAGGTTTTCGACATTAAGGGCGAGAGGGGTGAAGCGGATAGGGAGAGCAAGCAAGAATTTCCTGGACGAAGTGCTCGCGGTAATCGACGCTTGCCTATACTCGAAGCCCGAACAATGAAGGCTACCGGAGGAAGCCGGGTGCCTCACCTCAGACGGAGATAAGAGAGCGATGTCCAAAGCCAGAGCCACATTCGATAGTTCCATCAAAGATGCCGAAGATCTCTTGGATCACTTCGATGCGATTAACCGAAATCCTCCTCCTGAGAAAGCGGAGGTTCTGAAGCGGGCGGGTTTGGTCATGGCGCTGACGGCCTGGGAAACCTATGTCGAAGATTTGGCTCGCGAAGAGCTTGAAGCGCGCCTGAAGATCGTCAACGGCAGTTCGCTTGGTAAGTTTGTGCAGAGCCGCTTTGAAGAGGAGTTGAGGCGCTTTCACAACCCGAGCGCCGAGAAGACTAAGCGGCTGTTCCTGGATTATCTCGAGATCGACGTGACTGCACACTGGCAATGGCAGCACTTAGATCCGTCGAAAGTAAGGAAAAATCTCGATGACCTCATCGCGCTGAGGGGAAATGTCGTTCATCGTTCGAAGCCTGCGAAGATTGGGGTTCCCGCGCCACACCCGGTAAAGCGAGAGGATTTGGAGAAAGCGATCCGCTTCTTGAAGTGCCTCGTCGAAGCAACCGACAAAGCGCTTGAAGGTTAGTGAGTTCAGCGGCGAAGAGCGCCTAGCAACGATGCGGTGGAGCGAATGCGGTTGAACGCCGCCCGCCACCTGTGCTCTCTGGAAATGGGGTTTCTGCCCCAGCACATTTGCAATATTGTGCCATGAGCGACATCATTGATTAGCGCGCGAGTGGATCCGAAACTCAAGAAGGAGACCGACAAAATCTTTTCCGAGTCCGGAATCTCCACGACAGACGCGATTCGGATGTTTCTGGCGCAGGTCAGGTTGCGTCGGGGGCTGCCTTTTTCGGTCGGTTTGCCTTCCGACAATGACGACTTGCTTCTGTGTGGGGAAACACGACAAGCAGCCCTTGATTCCGTCATGACGACTAAATGCAGGGACCAATCGGGACGATCTACGGCGAAACTTTCGAGCGGGTTCGGGAAGGTTCTCCGGTTTGCTCTCGACCCGTAGACCGAAAGCAGAGAACAAGTTCCTGCACGAGCACCCAATTCCCCGCTTTGGATCGAACCCGGTGAGAAGGCCCGAAACACCGCCCGAGGTGGCTTTTGCCCGGATTGCGGGCTACCCGTATCCGATGCCTCCTTCCCCGCTCTTTGAAGAACTCGACTACCGCAAGACGCCGCTGGGTGATCTCATTCTTCGCCGCCGCACTCTTCGCTCGCTCGGTCATCTCGAAATTCACGAGATCCTTCTGGGCGACGCCTATCTGATGTCGAGCCTCTTCACCGAGGTGGAAAAGGAGCTCTCCCGACTCGGACTGGCGGCGGCGTCCGAGTCCTTCCCCGGCGTGGCGGCCCTTGATGTGGTCGTCGGCGGTCTCGGACTCGGCTACACCGCGCGGACCGTGCTGGAACACGACAGCGTCGCCTCGCTGCATGTCGTTGATGTTCTCGAGCCGGTCATCGAGTGGCACGAGAAAGGCTTGGTTCCCCTCGGCCCCGGCCTTGTCGCGGATTTGCGCTGTCGTTTTGTCCACGGCGATTTTTTTCGTCTGGCTCTCGCGCCCGCGAGCGAGCCCGGATTCGATCCGGACCATCCCGCTCGCCTGTTCCACGCCGTGCTTCTCGACATCGATCATTCGCCCGCGAACCTCCTCCACGAGCGGCACGGCCGCTTCTACCGCGCCGAGGGCTTGCGGATTCTCGCCGCGAAAATTCATCCCGGCGGGGTGTTTGCCCTCTGGTCCGACGACGCGCCCGAGGCGGGGTTTCTCCAAGCGCTCGGAGATGTGTTCGCCTCCTGCGAATCGCATGTCGTGACTTTTCCGAATCCGCTTCAGGATCGCGAATCGGCCAGCACGGTGTATCTTGCCCGTACCGCCAAACCCTGAGATGGATCCCTCGCAGCTCGATTCCCTCGGCGATTCCGACCTCTTCCCCGATGGCGGGGAGGAAGTGGAGATCGTGCAGACCCATCTTTCGGTGGTTTGCCTCGCCGGTGATTTCGCCTACAAATTCAAAAAATCGATCCGCCTGCCCTTCGCCGATTTTTCCACTTTGGAGCAGCGACGGTATTTTTGTGAGGAAGAGCTGCGGCTCAATCGCCGCCTTTGTCCGGAGATCTATCTCGATGTCCTGCCCTTGCGACGGGATGGGAAGGGGCGGCTTCATCTCGGGGAAGGGGAGGG
>CAYLJC010000091.1:8328-8761 GCA_964383345.1 uncultured Akkermansia sp.
CGCTCTCCGGATGCGGCGTCTCCCCGCCGGGCGTATGCTCGACGTCCTGCTCCGCGAGAATCGGGTGACGGCCCCGGAAATCCGGGAGATCGCCCGGCGGGTCGTCACTTTCCACGCGGAAGCTCCGCGCGGGAAGGAGGTCCGGGCCTGGGGAGACCCTGACAAGTTGTGTGAATCCGCCCTCGCCAATTTCGAGGAGAGCAGGGCCATGGCCGGACCCGGCAGGGTTTTGTCAGGTTCACTTCACGCCTTTCTCGAAGAGCGCACCGGTCGCGATTTTCAAAAGCATTTGCCCCTGATGCGGAAGCGGGCCGCCGCCGGTCACATCGTCGACGGTCACGGGGATCTCCATGCCCGCAATATTTGCCTGAGCGATCCGGTGGCGATTTACGATTGCATCGAATTTAATGCCGTTTTTCGCTGCGGGGACACG
>CAYLJC010000092.1:0-2665 GCA_964383345.1 uncultured Akkermansia sp.
CATTTGTTCGCGGAAGATTTCAATGCCGGTCGCGGGAGAGGGTAGCTTCGTCCCTCGGAGATCGGCGTCATTGAAGCGGAAATCGTGGTCGTCCTTGGACCAGTAGGCCGGGGTGGAGGCGAAAAATTCGATGAGGCGTGGAAAACGGAATTGCTCGTGCCATTTCCTCCGCAAATCCGGCGGTGTTCGCGCGGCGGATTCGATAAAATGATCATAATAAACGATGTCCCCGCTCCCGATGAAAAAATCCGGTTCCAGCGCGAGCATGGCCCGGTAGGCGGGAAAACCGAGACGTTTGTCCTCGGCGGAGGCCGGACCGACTTTGCCGTTCCGGCCATGCATGAAAAAGGCGTAGTTCTGGCAACTCCCCATGATGAATTCCAGTGGCTCGGCGGCATCCCTTGCCTCGGCGTCGGGCAGGGTGCGGAAGCGCCGCGCCGGACCGGTTTGTGTTTGATCGGTGCTCTTGCCGAAAACGAGGCGGTAGTGATAGGGCGCGCCGGGTTTGAGGCCGTCGAGTTTTGCCCTGACGATGAAGTCGTTTTCCGCAAGGGCCTCGATCCAGCCGGTGCGTTTCGCCTCGGCAAAGTCGGGGGACTCGCTCCATTCGAAGCAGGCCACGCCCGCCGCTCCGGGGATATCTCCATCCGCATCGAGATCGGGTCCGGGGATCGCGGTGAGACGCGATTGAAGGAGGATGGAGGTCGCGGTCGGTTCGCCCGCCATTTCCCCCTGGGCGTGATGAATTTCCGCAGCGAAAAGAGAGAGGGCGTTCCCGAGGAAGGCAAGGAGGAGCAAGGTGGCGGTTTTCATAGGGAACGCGATTCTTTCGATTTCTCCCCGCTTTGTCAATCCCACCTACCTTCCCAACACGGGTCTCCGATCCCTTCCCGCCCATTATCTTTTCCAAAATCGGTATCGAAATCGGTATCGAAATCGAAATCGCTACCCTATTTCCTCTGCGGGACATTTCCACAGCCTTGCGCCGGTGAATGCGGAGTCCGCCATCCGCACCGCTTCTGAAACGGATTTTTTCCTTGCCCGGAAATCCCCTCCGGGATATGTCTATGATTCGACGGGGTTTTTCCGCCTTTCGCCGTGGGAGAAGGAGACCTCGCGCGACGAGATGCCCCAAGACCATGGAAGACAACTCCGCCGATCCATCCTACAGCGCACCGGGTCGGACGCGTCCTGAACCCGTCCCGTCCGATCTACCCGCGCCGTCGGGTGGCGGGTGGACGCCGCCTTCGCCGGAAGAGTTGCAGCGTCTGCTGCCGCAGTACGAGATCACCGGTCTCCTCGGACGAGGTGGCATGGGTGCGGTCTACCGAGGCCGCCAAACCCATCTCGACCGCGAGGTAGCCATCAAGCTGCTGCCCGAGATCTCTGCCGGGGAGGGGGACAGGATGAACTACGCGGCCCGCTTCGAGCAGGAGGCCCGTGCCATGGCGAAGCTGGACCATTCGGCGATCGTTCCGGTCTACGACTTCGGCAAAACCGAAGGGGGCCAGCTCTATTTTGTGATGCAGTTCGTCGACGGGATGGACATCCATCAGTATCTGCAACACCATGGCGGAAAGCTGCCCCAGCACGAGGCCCTCGCCATCGTCACCCATGTTCTCGATGCGCTCGGCTACGCCCACGCGAATGGCATCGTCCACCGCGACATCAAGCCCGGAAACATCCTGCTCAACCACGACGGTCGGGTGAAAATCGCGGACTTCGGCCTGGCGAAGCGTTTCGACGCGGGGGATTCCGTCCCGCCCCTGACGATGAGCAACATGGCGGTGGGTACGCCCGATTTTGTCGCTCCCGAGGCGCTCGATTCGGACGCCAGGCCCGATCACCGCGCCGACCTCTACGCGGTGGGGGTGATGCTCTACCAATTGCTCACAGGGCGCATTCCGCGGGGCAGCTTCCGTCCGCCTTCAGAGGTGGCTCCGGAAGTCGACCCGCGTCTCGACGCGATCGTGGAGCGAGCCACCCAGAGTGATCCGGAATACCGCTACCCGTCCGCAGCAGCGATCCGCAGCGATCTCGAAGTCATTTTCACCCAGCCTCTGCCGCAGGTCGAGCCGTCTTCCACCGCGTCGAAGAGGGGCGCGCCGGCACAGTCGAAGAGGGCCGCGCCCGCAAAGTCGAGGGTAGCGCTCTACACCGGGATCGGCCTGGCGACGGCGGTGGCGGGCCTGGCGGCGTTTTTGGTGATGCCTCCCGCCGGGTTCGAGGACGGTGAGGACCGGGCTGCGGTATCGGCGGAAAAGGGAGGCGGAGCGAAGACGGCGGACGCCGCCGGGGAAGCGTCGGTTTCGCTCGTTGCAGACATCGATGCGATGCCACCGCAGGAAAGACAGCCGGACGAAGCGGTGCCGGGGCCGTCGGAACCGCTGTCGACGATCCTAGCCGAGACCGCGCAATCCGCTCCTGAAGCCGAGGCCAAGCCCGCCGCCTCACCCGAAGCCAAATCCGAATCAGAGGCCAAGTTGGAGCCGCCCGCCGCCAAGGCGATTTCCGAACCCAAACCTGTGCCCACCATGGCCGGGGTGTCCGCAGCGGTCGCCACATCGGAGGATCCGGCTCCATCTTCCGCCATTTCCCCAACCGCGCCATCACCTCCCTCCGCCGCCGCTTCGCGGAGCGGGGAAACCTCGCTTTTGCCCGATCT
>CAYLJC010000092.1:2675-8739 GCA_964383345.1 uncultured Akkermansia sp.
CTCGCCAAGCGGCTCGAAGCTTATCTCGACACACGACGCGGGCAACTGGACACCTTGGCGGGACAGTATCTGCGCGGGCTGGACGCCAAACTCAATCAGGCCGCCGACGCCGGAAACCTGCCGCTCGTCGGCGTTTTCGAGGAGGAGAAAACGCGTCTCAAGGTGATGCGGACCTCCCTGACCACCCCGGTGGAAGATCTGCCGGAGGCGGTGGGGCGATTCTCCGACCTGCCCGCCCTGGCGGCGGACGTTCCCCAGGAGATGGTGGACCTGCGCCGGATTTGGGAGAGCGAGCGCCGGAAAATCCGGGAGGATCTGGACGGGAAGCTGGGGCAGTCCCTGCAATCCCTGGAGGCCGATCTGACCCGCGAGCGCCGCTTCGAGGAGGCCCGCGCGGTGCTGGCCTACCGCGAGGGTTTTCAATTCACCGGCTCCGCCAACCCGGACCTCGCCGGACAGACATCCGGCCAGCCAACTGCGCAGCGCCCCGCGCCGATCCACCCGGCCCTCGCCGCCGCCACCAAGGAGGATCCTTTCGAAAACAGCCTCGGGATGAAGTTCGTGCCGGTGACCATTGTCGGTGAGGAAAAACCCCGGAAAGTCTGGTTCTCGATCTGGGCGACCCGCATTTCGGATTTCGAGCGGTTTGTCGAGGAAGGGGGAGAGGCAAGTGATGCCTGGAAAGATGTGCGATCAGACAACGAGAGACAGAGACATGACCACCCGGTGGTGAATATAACCAAGAGCGAAGCGGAGGCTTTTTGCGCCTGGCTCCGTGAGCGGGAGCCGGGCCTGCCCTATCGCCTGCCGACAGACCACGAGTGGAGCTGCGCCGCCGGAATCGGTGGTCTGGAAGACCCAAAAGAGTCCCCGAGCAGCAAGAAGGGCAAGTTGCCTGTGCTCGACAGGGGGGCGTATCCAATGAACGTCCGGGGATCGCAGGGGGACGACAGGTGGCTCTTCACCGCTCCGGTGGATTCACTCGATGCAAATGAGATCGGACTCCACCACATGTTCGGCAATGTCTGGGAGATCGTGGACAGCCCCTACAACGATGGCAATCCGGAGATCCATACGGCACGCGGTCTTGCCTGGAATAATTTCGGAGGCTATATGCGTTTGTCGCAGCGACTGGAACCGGGGGCCCAATGGAGAAAGGATGCCGTTGGGTTTCGGATTGTGATCGGGGAGGAGTGAATATTATTGCCGCAACGCGGAAACAAGGTTTTCCTGAAGCAATGTTCCACGACCCGACAAAAGCAGAAAAATGTCCGAATTCCCCGCAGGCAACGGGGACTCCCTCGACCATGGCGGCGTCGGCAAAGGAAAACAGGGAAGCCGCAGGAAAACTCTCCCGCCCCATCTGGAATTTGCTCCTGTCATGACAACTCCCTCCGACTCCCTCGCGGCCACCGTGGAAAAAATTCGCGGAAGCGGCTCCTTTTTTATGAAAGGTTCGGTCGGCTTCGCTTTTCCGGGGATTTCCCTGCCCGACGGCGAGGAACTGGCCTTTCCGCTGCCGCTTTCACAGGCCCGCCGTATCGAATCCATCGCCGAGAGCGCACCCTATGGAAAGGGAGAGGCCACCGTGACCGATGCCCGAGTACGACACTGCCGACAAATTGACGCGGACCATCACCATTCCATCGCCCGCCGGAAAAACCCCTGACAGCGCATGATCATCCGAAGAAATCCTTCGGCAGGTCGAAGCGGCGGATGATGGAGTGAAGAACCCCCGCGCTCACATCCTTGCCCTTATGGTAGGGCAAAGGGATGATGGCTCGTTTCCCGTCGATGTCGGGATGCTCGATCATCCGATGCGATCCTTTGCCTTTGCCTGAATAGACCACGAATCAGTTGTCGTGGGCAACCAGCATCTTCACCACTTCGGCAGGTTTTTTCGGCTTAGCCACAAACCAACTCCATGCGGTTCTTTTGCAGGTCGTCGAGCTTGCGCCCGCTCATCCCGTAGAATTTTGCAAGCGGTCCGTCGGGGATAGCATGCGTTCCCGACCGAGAAGATCGATTGTCCCGCGCAGGCGTAGCGGCGAAGATGCTTTGCACGGATCTTCGGTTCGCATCCTCCCAAAGGGACTTTATCTCGGCAGGTGCTTCATGGGAAATCAAGCCGGGATCCCCGGACTGCAACGCAAAAGAGACTTTTTTGGCGACCCGTACGGGATTATCCTTCTCTTCGTTCCGGCTCCGCGGAGAGGACTCACTTCGCTCGCCGCTTTTTTGGGCACGACTCCTTTGTCGTCGTTGGGGCGGTCGAACCCTGCGTGTTCTCATCCCGGGGTCGCGAGCAAAAAAAAACCGCCACAAGTGGCGGTGTTTTTTTGGCGACCCGTACGGGATTCGAACCCGTATTACCGCCGTGAAAGGGCGGTGTCCTAACCCTTAGACGAACGGGTCACTATTGTTCATAGCGTGCGCTAGGGGAGGGCGGGAATATGAGGGAATTCGAGTGAGAAGCAAATGGAAATTCTCAGAGAATTTCCGAGGCCGCGTTCCGGCTCTCCGGCGGCGGCTCTGCGGAGGTGGCGGATCAGATCATGCCGAGCTTCATTTTGCCCTCTTCGGTGATCATGTCCTGATTCCAGACCGGGTCCCACACGATGTCGACGCGGGCGTTGTGGATGCCGTCGAGCATGAGAATCTTGGACTGGGCGTCGGCGGCGATGGTCGGACCCATGCCGCAGCCGGGGGCGGTGAGGGTCATCTTGACCTCGACGTTGGTCTGCCCTTCTTCCTTTTTGATCTGGCAGTCGTAGACGAGGCCGAGATCGACGATGTTGACGGGGATTTCGGGGTCGTAGACGAGTTTGAGCTGCTCCCAGATGGCCCCTTCGACATCCCCCGAGGCGATGGCTTCGCTCGCGGCGGACTGTTTGCTTTTCTCGGCTTCGAGGTCGATCCCGAGAGCGTCGGCGTTTTCGGCCTTGATGCGGGCGAGACCGAAGTTGGTGGCCACGGTGTAGGTGCCGCCGAGGGCCTGGGTGATCATCACTTTGGTGCCGAGGGGCAATTCGATTTTGTCGCCGCTGGGGATCTGGATGGCTTCGACGTCGCGGGAGAGGGTGATTTCGTTGTGCATGGCGTGTTCGGGCTGAGATGCCGGGTTATTTCAGTTTTACGATTTTGAGTTTGCCGGAGCGGAGGGGCGACGAATTCATGTCGCCGAGGAGGGTGTTGCCCGAAGTGGCGGTTTCGGCCGGGGCGGGGGCGGGAGATGCCGGGTCGCTTTCGTCGCGGAGGGCGTCGCGGAGGGCGCCCTCGACCATGTCGCCGCAGTGCAGCTTCATCGGGGGAAGGGGGCCGAGCGGTTTGGAAAGATCGGAGGATTGCAGGCGACGAGCTTCCTCGACGGTTTTGCCTTTGAGCATTCCGGTGGCGAGGCTCGCCACGGCGATCGCGGTCTGGCATCCGAAACTCTGGAAGGTGGCCCGGTCGATGATCTTTTTGCCGTCTTTCTCGGTGAATTTGAGCCACATCCGCACCATGTCGCCGCATTCGGGGTTGCCGACGGTGCCGACGGCATCGGCATCGCTCATTTCGCCCATGTTCTGCGGGTTGGCGAGGGCGGCCTGAATGCGGTCTTCTACGGTGTTTTCGGGGTCCATGGGAAAACGGGGAAAGGGAAAAAGGGGGCGTGAAAATTATTCTTCGAACTCGAGTTGGTAGCGGGGCAGGGCCGGGTCGGCCTCGGCGGCGTAGGCGTCGATGCCGCCACGGAGGGCGCGGGTGTTGGCAAATCCGTGGCCGATGAGGTAGGCGGCGGCATCGAGGCTGCGGTCGCCCTTGTGATCGTAGAGGACGATGAGGCGGTCTTTGGCCTCATTGCCGAAGAGGTGCTGGAGGAGGTCGTTGCTGAAGATCTCCGCCCCGGGGAGGGCGACGGTCTCGTGTTCTTCGCGGGTGCGGAGGTCGAGGAGACGCGGGGGCGGCGTCTCGGCGAGGCTGTCCCGCAGCGCGAGGGGCTCGATGAGGATGCGACGGTCATTCTCGTGCGCGGTGAGGATGTGGTCGACGACTTCGGCCACGGGAAGGTTGTCGTTGCGTTCGCAGACCTGGGCGAGGGTTTCGCCGTCGTCGTAGCTGCAGCTCTGGCATCCGCCGATGTGGTAGCGGGCGAAAAGGGCACGTTTGGCGCCGGGGAAGCGAACGAGAACTTCTCCCATCGTGATGTCGCCGTCGATTTCGGGTGATGTTGCCGTGTCTGCCATGGGGGATAGGGGAATGCGGGTTATTATGAACTCTTCCACGTGGAATGACATTTGAAATTTGAACTTTGCCCATTTGAACCGAAACGTGATCGAATGAAACGACACGTCCCCGGTCCCTGGAGCGATCCTCAGGTTTATTTGTTGCCCAATCTGATGACGGCGGGCAATCTCGCCTGCGGGTTCAGTGCAGTGGTTACGATCTTCGCGGGGATGCAGGACGTGTCGGGCGGGGCAAAAGATTTCCACATCGCCATTTTCCTCATTCTCGGAGCCTGTTTTTTTGATGCGCTCGATGGCCGCCTCGCCCGCATGAAAGGGCAGGAATCGATGTTCGGGCGGGAATTTGACTCGCTTGCGGACATCGTTTCCTTCGGGATCGCTCCGGCCTTGCTGGTGATGGACATCGTCCTGAAGTCCTTTGACAACCGTCTCGGCTGGACCGTCGCTTTTATCTATCTGCTCTGCGGCGCGATGCGTCTGGCCCGCTTCAATTGTCTCGCCCAGGCCGAAGCGGAGGCCAAACCCGAGGCCAAGAGCCACGATTTTGTCGGTTTCCCCATTCCGGCGGCGGCGGGATTGATCGCTTCGCTGACGATGTTCCTGATCTGGATCAACGAAGGGGAGAAGGACATCGGGCCATGGCGTTACGTTCTCGTGGTGCTGATGCTGCTGCTTTCCTTCATGATGCTCAGCGAGTTCCGCTATCCAAGCTTCAAGGCGATGAACTGGAGGGCCAAAAAATCCCTCATCTGGCTTTTTGTCGCCGTTCTGGTGCTGGTCTGCGCGGTCAATTTTGTCGAGTTTGTGCCGCTGATCAGCTTTCTCACCTATTTCATCTACGGGCTGGTTCGTCCGTGGATTTCGCGCAAGTGGCGACGCGAGATCGAAGATGGACTCGACGATGAACTTTCCGAGGAGGGCTGAGGAGCTGTTCGGCTCGGTAGCGATCTCCTCCGGGCTTTCTCAGCATTCGTCGGATTTCCCGGGTGCGACGTAATCGGGGTAGTGTTGGCTGAGCTCCTGGGTGAGTTCTTCGGCGCGGGCCTGGTCCCCGAGGGCGCGATAGGCCTGGATCGCTTTGGCGAGTGCTTTCGGGGTGATTTCGGGATCGGTGAAAATCTGGCTGACGACGAGGTATTCCTTGGCGGCTTCCTCAAGTTTTCCGTCGGCGGCGGAGATGTCGCCGAGGAGGATGCGGGCCTCGGCGTTGGTGCGTCCTTCTTTTTGCGAGCGCAGGCTGTCGCGGGCGCTGTCGCGCGCGGCTTCGAAGTCGCGCAGGCAGAGCTGGGCGGCACCGCGGGCGAGGTAGGCGGCGGCGCGATCGCTGGGGCGTTCGGTCAGGCCGAGGTAGTGATCGTAGGCGGCGATGGCCTCGTGGAATTTTTTCAGCCGGGCCCGGCATTCGGCGAGCAGTTTCCAGACGGAGGCGGTGGTCTGGTCGGGTTTTTCAGGATCGGTGATCGAGGTCAGAAAGTACTCGGCGTCTTCGTATTTTTCGTCCTCGGCGAGCTTGCGTCCGACGTATTCGAGGATCTGCGGGGGGATGGGGGTGCGTTTGGTTGACCCGGCTTGGTTTTCGAGGTAGCGCCGCGCTTCGGCGGCGAGTTGGGGGATGTCTTCGAGATGGTAGTGTGAAATGACGATGCGGAGGGTGGCCTTGTCTTCGTTGGCGGGGTCGAGTTCCCTCGCTTTTTTGAGTTCGACGAGGGCTTCGGTGTATTCTTCGAGGTCGAAGTGACCGACGCCGATCCAGTAGTGGGCTTCGCCGGCTCCTTTGGTGTCGGGGAATTTCGCGAGGAGGTTGCGATAGGCCTCGATCATTTCGGGAATCTTGCGCT
>CAYLJC010000093.1:0-8717 GCA_964383345.1 uncultured Akkermansia sp.
TCCCGGACGGCGATGTCTACATCCGGAGCGGCGAATCGGGCATCGGGGCGCGTCTCGTGCGAAGCGATCCGCTCCTGAAAAGCGGAGACTACGTGGAAATGATAGGTTTCCCCGAGATGGACCGATTCAGCGCCCGCATTGTCGATGCCGTGACCCTCGATCACCTGCTCGGCGACGGCCCCGCCGTTCCCGTGACGACCCGGATCTCCGAACTGCTCAAAGGACTCCACGACAGCGATCTCGTCAGCTTCACCGCCGAACTCAGCGAGCAATATCGCCAGGAGAGTGGCGGAGTCCTCGTCCTCCGCGACGGGACGCGAACCCTCCACGCAGATACGCCGGCCCTGCCCGAGGATCTTCTGCCGGGGACGACGGTGCGTGTCACCGGGATCGCCCTGGTGGAATCGACGCGGCGTTCCGCCCAGTACCGGTCCGAGCCGGATCAGGTTTCCCTGCGGCTGCGCTCCGCCGCCGACATCGTGGTGCTGCGGTCGGCTTCGTGGTGGACTTCGTCGCGGCTCACCTCCGCGCTTTTTTTCCTGCTTGCGGCGACGGTGCTGGCGGGACTTTGGATCACCCTGCTGCGGCGTCAGGTTGCGCGGCAGACGGACGCCCTGCGCGAGCGCATCGGGATCGAAGCCGCCCTGGAGGAGCGGCAGCGCATCGCCCGCGAGTTTCACGACACTCTCGAACAGGATCTCACCGGTCTCTCTCTGCGGCTCGATGCGGCGGTGGCGCGGGGGAGCGATGAAAGGCTGCGCGGTTTCATCGAGGGATCGCGCAACCTCGTCTCGCGGATCCAGATCGAGACACGCAATCTCATCGCGGACCTGCGGCAGGAACCCGGCGAGGAAGCCGACCTCACCAGTGCCCTCGGCGAACTGGTCGCCGGGAGGAACGGCGAGCCCGGACCGGAAGTGGTGATGGTTTTACCCGGAGAGGGCATTCCCGCCCTGCCATCGCGGACCGTGCATCACCTGCGCATGATCGCACAGGAATCTGTCACCAACGTGCTCAAACACGCCGACGCGACGAAAGTGGTGATCTCGGTGGGATACGATGGGCGGGACCTCGTCATGAGTATCGTCGATGACGGGCGCGGTCTGGAGGAGCCGGAAAACACCTCGGCGCGGTCGGGGCATTTCGGCTGCATGGGGATGCGGGAGCGCTGCCGCAAGATCGGTGCGGAGATCGCGTGGAAGAGTATCGCGGGAGAGGGTACCGCCGTTCAGGTGACCCTGCCGTTTCAGGAGAAAGGAATCCCGGCATGAACGTGATGATCGTCGATGATCATTTTGTGGTGCGCAGCGGACTGGTCGCCTCGCTCGAACTGGAAGAGGACATCACTGTCGTGGCCGAGGCGGAATACGGGGAATGTGCCGTCGAGCGGTTTCTCGAGACGAACCCCGACGTTGTCCTGATGGATTTGCAACTCCCCGGATGGAACGGGATCGAAACAACCGAGCGCCTCCTCGAAGCGGCCCCGCAGGCCCGCGTCCTCATTTTTTCCACTTTCGCGAGGGACGATGAGATCCAGGCCGCGTTGGAGCGGGGCGCTCTCGGTTACCTGCAGAAAACGGCGGGACGCGAAGAACTCATCCACGCTCTCCGTCAGATCGTCTCCGGGCAGCCCTATCTGCCGACCGGAATCTCGACGCGGCTCGCCGGGCTGAAGCTGGAACCGACCATCACCCTGCGCGAGCGTGAAGTGCTCGCCCTCGTCGCCAAAGGCCGCGCCAACAAGGAGATCGCGGCGGAGCTCTGCATCGCCGACGACACCGTGAAACGACATATCAGCAACGTCCTCCAGAAGCTCGGGGTGAGCGACCGCGCCCAGGCCACCGCCGAGGCGATCCGGCGGGGAATCGTGCGGGTGGAGGAGTAGGGGACAAGAGGCTGATAGGGAGATGGCGCGATCAAGCCCCCCCGAAAGTGGTAGAGCGGGAGAGATGATTTTTGGGGCGGGGACGTGTTACGATGAGATTGTGAAAACTTTCCTATCCAACTCGCAAACGAAAGTGGCCCTGCTCTTCGCTTCCCTCGCGATGCTGTTCCCGCTCGCGGCTCGACCGGTCGCGGGGGAGGAGAACATCGTCCTGCAATGGAAATTCGACGGTGCGGAGGAGGCCGGGGAGTGGCAGGGCAAAAAGGGAAAGGCCAAGAGTGACGAGGCGGGTCCGCGTCCGCCCCGCCATCCGGCCTTCGAGGCAAAAAATCTCGCCGGGCTTTTCCAGGGGCACGAGGGATTTCTCGTGGTGAAGGACAAGGAGCGCGGCGGCGCGAAGGACATCCGCTTCGGCCTCGGCGAATCCCTCACGATCGAGGGATGGATCAAGGTGAAGGAACTCAAGAGCGGGGAGATGGATTACCTCCTCGGCAAGGGCCGTCACGGAAAGCTCGGGGCCGGTCTCGGCGAGATGAACCAGAACTACGCGGTCCGGCTCAAGGGCACCGGCGCGGGAGCGCAGATCGGATTTCTTTTCACCAGCATCGATCCCGCGAAGAAGAACAAACGCGACTGGCACCGCTGGTGGAGCATGGCGACGATGCCCGCTTCGGGCTGGCACCACATCGCGATCGTTTACACCTTCGGGAAAAAGGACAGCCTGCGGGCCTACATCGACGGAAAGGCCACCGACGGGGTCTGGGACATGGGCGGAGCGACCGATCTCGGACCGGTCACCGATGCCGACGATCTTGTCATCGGGACGGGCAGCAAGCGCAGCGCGGGGGAGTCGTTTTCGGGTTGGCTCGATGATCTCACGATACACCGCGCCGCCCTTCCGGCGGCTGAGTTGCAGGCTCGCTACTCCTTCGTCCCGCCCCCGCCGCCGGTGACGAGGGAGATGGTTCCGGCCGGCGAGGTCCTCATCCAGATCAGTGAAAAAGGCGTCCCCGAGGCCAACGCCTGGCCCGAGGAGCCCGAGGTCACCGAGACCTATCGCGAGGAGGTTTTCGGATTTTTTGAATGGCCGCAGAAATACGTCGCTACCGGTGTGCGGGGCGACCGTTCCAACCCGTCGCATTTCCGGGCCTCGGCCCTGGTGACCCTGCCGAAGGGAAAACACCGCCTCCTCCTCCGCAGCCGCGGGGCTTCCAAACTCCACATTGACGGCGTCCAGTTGCTCCAAAACAAATTTCCCAGTGGCGACACCGGCGGTCACGGCAAGGTTTCGGCGCAGGACGAATACCTCGATCTCGGCCCCGATTTTCGCTTCGCCCCTCCGGGAAACCGCGAGACCTGGTGTGAATTCGAGAGCGATGGCGGGGAACATTTTGTCATTCTGGAGACAATGATAGGCGGAGTCGCCGGCAAGAGAAAACGCCGCCCCGAGTTCGGGGAGACGGTCGTGGCGATTTCGCTGGAGGGCAGCGAACACTGGTCGCTCCTGTCTCCCGGGGAGCGCGAAGTTGCCTACAATGACACAGGCTGGGCCGCGTATGAAAAAGAGCGCCGCGACTGGCTCGACCGGGTCAATGCCAAAGCCCGCGCCGAAAAGCGGGCCGAACACGCCGAGTATTGGGCGACCCGTCGCGAGGCGGCGCGGAAGTGGCTGAGCACGGCCGAAGAAGTGGAAATCCCGGCATTGCCGACGGGGTATTCCGCGAACAATGAGATCGATCATTTCATTGCCGACCGCATCGTCCAGGTCGAGGCCGAGTCGAAGGCTGCGGGCGAGGGAAAGGTCAATTACTTCGAGCAGATCCAGCCGCTCCTCGAAGCCAAATGCTACAGTTGCCACCGGGGGGGCAAGGCCAAGGGGGATTTGCGTCTCGATCAACACCATTTTGCCCTCGAGGGCGGCAAATCCGACGGTCCCGCGATCATTCCCGGCGATGTCAACGGCAGCTCGCTGCTCTACCGCATTAGTGAAGACGCCGGTGACGACATCATGCCTCCGAAGGAACCGCGTTTCACCGAAGCGGAAGTCGCCCTGCTGACCCGCTGGGTCGAGGAGGGAGCGATCTGGCCGCAGTTCGACGTGGATCGCTTCGAGCTGACCGAACCGGCGGACGACCTCTCTTTTCTCCGTCGTCTCTGCCTCGATACGATCGGGGTGCCGCCGAGCGAGGAGGAGATCGCCGGGTACCTTGCCGATCCGGTGGAAAAACGTCGGGAACGGGCCATAAACCGTTTCCTCCAGGATGACCGTTGGGCGGACCAGTGGATGGGGTATTGGCAGGATGTCCTCGCGGAAAACCCCAACATCATCAATCCGACGCTGAACAACACCGGTCCCTTCCGCTGGTGGCTGCACGAATCGCTCCTCGACAACAAGCCGGTCGATCTCTTTGTGACCGAACTCATTCGCATGGAGGGCAGCGAGCGCTTCGGCGGACCGGCCGGATTCGCCACGGCCTCGCAGAACGACGTCCCCATGGCGGCGAAGGGAATGATCGTGAGCGCGGCCTTCCTCGGTATCGAGATGAAATGCGCCCGTTGCCACGACGCCCTCGCCCACAAGTGGAAGCAGGAGGATCTCTTCGAACTCGCCGCGATGTTGAAGGAGGACACGATCACCCTGCCCGCGTCGAGCAGTGTCCCGATGGAACGCCTCCACCAGACCGGGCGGGAGCCGCTCATCCAGGTGACCCTCGCTCCCGGCAGCGAAGTGGAACCGGCCTGGCCTTTCCCCGAGTTGGTCAAGGAGGAGAGCGCGGTTCGCCTCGCGGAGTATCCCGAGGACACCCGGGATCGCCTCGCCGCGCTCATCACCGCTCCGGAAAACCAGCGTTTCGCCCAGGTCATCGTGAACCGTCTCTGGGCGCGGCTCATGGGACGCGGTCTCGTGGAAAATGTCGACGATTGGGAGCAGAGCGATCCCTCCCATCCCGAACTGCTGGCATGGCTCGGTCAGGAACTGGTGCGCGCCGATTACGATCTCAAGGCGGTCGCGAAACTGATTTTCTCCTCCCGGGCCTACCAGCGGGCCGTCGATCCGCTCCTGACGAAGCCGAGTCCCCTCTACATCGCGCCGGTGGCGCGCCGCCTCACCGCCGAGCAGATCGTCGACTCGCTTTTCAGCGCGACGGGGAAACCCTTTGTCCTGGAGGAAGTCAGTCTCGACATCGACAGCGTTCGGGTGGCGAGCAGTTCCATCACCCTCGGGAAACCCGAGCGCGCCTGGATGCTCACCTCCACGTCGAACGAGCGGGACCGTCCCAGCCTCTCGCTTCCCCGCATCCAGGCCGTCGCCAGCATTATGCAGACTTTCGGCTGGCGCGGCGCCCGGCAGGATCCCACCAGCGTGCGCGAGGTCGATCCGAACGTACTCCAACCCGCCATCCTCGCCAACGGAGTGATGGGCACCTGGCTGACCCGGCTCAGTGACGATCACGGGATGACCCGTCTGGTCATGGAAGACCAGACTGTCGAGGAACTCGTTGACCGTCTCTTCCTCCGCCTCCTCACGCGGGAGCCGAGTGCGCTGGAAAAGGAACGCTACGTGAAATTCCTCAGCGAGGGTTATGCCACCCGCGTCATTCCCGAAGCGGAGCGAGTCGTCGAGAAACGGAAAGGCCCGCGTGAGCCCGAGAAATTCGTCAGTTGGTCCAATCACCTCGATGGCGAGGCGAATACGATCGCCCGGGAGAAAGAAGAAGCGGCGCGGCGCGGCAATCCTCCGACCAACGCTCTCACGAAGGAGTGGCGTTATCGGATGGAAGATGTGCTCTGGGCGATGCTCAATTCCTCCGAATGGATCTACACCCGCTGATCCCCCCGCCTGGTCCGAATCCTTCCCATACCGAAATTTTTCCTTCCAACACACTCTTTCATCCCCATGAATCGTCGCACCTTTCTCAAGCAAAGCGCCCTTGCCACCGGCGGGGCCGCCCTCGGTCTCCCGGCGCTGTCGGCCTCGCCCTCCGTGGTCCATTTCCCGAAGGGCAAGGCCGAGTCCTGTATCTTCATCTGGCTGGGCGGTGGCATGGCCCAGATCGATACCTTCGACCCGAAACGCCGGGGCAACTCCAAGGCCAAGCCGAAGATCGCCGGAGCCGAATACGATTCCATCGAGACGGCGGTGCCGGGGGTGCGTTTCTGCGAACATCTCGGGCGCACCGCGAAGATCGCGGACCGGCTCACGGCGGTGCGCACGGTGAATCACCACGTCATCGACGAACACGCCTTCGCCACCAACCTCGTTCACACCGGACGCCTCATCACCGGGAGCGAGACCTATCCCTCGATTGGCTCCATCGTCGCCCACGAACTCGGCGCGGTGAACCCGGACGTGCCTGCCTACATGCTGATCGGTTATCCCAATGTGAGTCGCGGTCCCGGCTACCTCGGGGCCAAGGCGGGGTTTGTTTATCTCACCGACACCGAGAGCGGACCGGCCGGATTTTCCCGCCCCGACGACGTCAGTGCGGAACGGGCGGCGCGCCGCCAGGCGCTCCTCGAGCCGTTTGCCAAAGGGATCGAGACCAGTTCGCTCCTCGGGGAATACATCGAGGCCCAGCGGGAGGCGCTCCGCCTCGCCGGACCGGATTTCATGCGCCATTTCGATCTTTCCAAAGAACCCGCCGATCTGCGCGAACTCTACGGGGGCGAGTTCGGACAGCGCTGTCTCCTCTCGCGCCGCCTCGTCCAGGCCGGGGTGCGCTTCATCGAGGTCTCACACAACCTCAATTTCATCAACGGCACGGGCTGGGACACCCACAACGAAGGGCAGCAGAACCAGCACATTCTCATTCAGGAACTCGACATCGCTCTCTCGGCCCTGATGACGGACCTGGAGAGCAAGGGCATGCTCGACAAGACCCTCATCGCCATCGGAACCGAGTTCGGACGTCCCCCCGAGTACGACGGACGGGGCGGACGCGGCCATCAGGGCACCACCTTCAGCCTCGTCCTTGCGGGCGGAGGACTCAAA
The DNA here is from genome assembly GCA_964383345.1 of uncultured Akkermansia sp. Lineage (GTDB taxonomy): Bacteria > Verrucomicrobiota > Verrucomicrobiia > Verrucomicrobiales > DEV007 > Arctic95D-9. The sequence goes on from CAYLJC010000093.1 coordinate 6,879, forward strand.
CACATGGGGGCCTACGGCGTCACCGACGAATTGTCGAAAACGATCGTCGAGAATCCCGTTTCCATCCCCGATTTCCACGCCACGATTCACGCGGCGCTGGGGATCGATCCGCGCAAGGATCTCTACAACGGCTCCCGTCCCATTCCGCTCACCGATCAGGGCACGCCCATCGCCGCCTTGTTCGGGTGAAGGGGCGGGTGAACGGATAGCGGTTGAGCGGCTCTGTCCGGGATGGACTCCGCCGGAGCCGGGAAAGCCCCGCTCCACGAGCGGGCGCAGTATCCTTGAGCAGGCGCGATATCCAAATTTTGGAGATCGCAAAAAAAGCTTGCCTTCCACCATGATTTTCTGAATCATCCTCACAATGAGAGGCAGGAAATCAGATCTTAGTCCTTTCGGTCGACAGGACTCCCCGACGTTTCGTTTTCTCCCGCTTTGGTTTCTCTGGGCAGTTCCTGCGGTCTTTGCTCAATCTCATAAAGCGCCAGCCGTTGCTCTTGTTCTCCCGCAGTTATCAGCTTTTGGGAAGGCAATTACGGGAGAGGGAGCGATAGTGGTAGAGGGTGAGTTCTCAGTGAAGCTTCATGGGATGCATCACAAAAAGACTCAGCGTGGAAAATTCTCCACCGTTGCCTCATTCAGGCGTGGCGGTAGAATCTCTGTCAGATATGATCCATTCATAACGCCGTGGACTAACGGAGCAGCACCATACTTTGAGCAGGTTAAAACGCTCAGCTACAACGGCAGTTACCTTATCGAGGCGGTCGAACGGTCTGGACCCGAAGGGAAGGCTGTCCAATATCGAAGAGCTACAATTCACGCCGACCGTAGTGGGTTCACAACATGGGGCTACGAGACCGGAATGGCTCCATTCCTTGCGCAGTGGCGAGTTCTGGGTATTTACAACTTTGCAGATGCATTGATGGCGGCGGCTGATCGTAAGGGCTTAGTTGAGTTGAGTATAGATGATCTAGATGCTGAGTTGATATTGCGATTCTCGGCCGGGGCTTTGGGAAGGGGTCAAGCCGAGGACATTTTGGTCTTCGACAAAACGAAGGCCTATGCTCTAAAAAGCGCTGTGCAGAGGTTAGATATGGCTGAGGGCAGAGAGCCTGGAGTCAAAGCCGAAATGCAAAACAGTGGATTTCAGAAATTTGAGGGCGCTGATCTTTATTATCCGACGGAGTGTCTGATGACACTCACAAACCATGGAAGCCTGCTTTGCGAGAGTCAAACCACTCTAAAAAGCTGCAGATACTTGAACGGTGACGATAAGTCAAATTACGATGTTACTCTTGAGCCCGGGTGGTATGTTACGGATGAACGAATTGGTCACAGTTTTACGATTGGTGAGGCCACTGAATCGGTTGTAGAACGGATTAAAGAAAGCGTAGGAGAGCGATCGCCGAAACGTTGATTTTTCGAAGCCCATTTTCTTCCAGGTCCTCAGGAAGCCAAGGCTGTTATGATCTTGATGATAGACCCTGCGAAGCCTCGAACGGCGTTGGATCAAGTTGCGTGGAGCGATTTTGCACGGGATGAGAAACTCGCTCTTCTCTGTTCATAGAACTAAATAATCATGGAAAAGATATCATTGGGAAATTTGATGTGTTTGCTCATTTTCGCCGTCCATTTTGGATGTGTTGAGTCGCATGCTGATACGGAGCGGATTGAGGCTTTGCCGGAGTTTAAGAGTGCAAGAGGGTTTGGGGAATTTCTTGAAACGGTTGAATCGGGATTTGTAAACGTAGCAAGCTTAGAAAATGATTTCTACTTTGTCTCCATACTTTACAAGCCGGGTTGGCTCGTCGTTTGTGATCACCCGAGGCATCCTGAGCT
>CAYLJC010000094.1:0-8709 GCA_964383345.1 uncultured Akkermansia sp.
GAAACCACGCACGCCGATAAAGTACAAGCCATCTTGCAGGACGGTTTAAAGGTAGCGGGCATACAATAGTTTCCGGAGCATTGCATCCAGGAACGAGGTTTTGCCATGCAAGGATTTTTGGGTACTGCTAATTGGCCGCCACTGGTGAGCCTGTATCGCGTGTTATTAGCGCTGGGGATCAGCATGTTTGTGGGCCTGGAGCGCGAATGGCGCGGCAAGGAAGCGGGCTTGCGCACCTTCGGCTTCGCCGCCTTGCTGGGGGCCTTGGGCGGGCTGCTGGGCGAAGCCTATGCCATCGTCAGCATCTGCTTGCTGGGTATTTTGGTCTTCATTCTTAACTGGCAGTCGCTCAAAACGCATAACAACACGGTACTGACGACTTCGATCGCGCTGCTGGTTACCGGCGTGATCGGCGTGTTGTGTGGCGTAGGCCACACGGTCACGCCGGCCGCGGTGGGCGTGATCGCGGCCGGCCTGCTGGCCTGGAAGGAGCGCCTGGCGGTCTTCAGCCATAACCTCACCGCCGAGGAAGTGCGCGATTCCATTCTGGCGGTGTCAGGGAATCTGAATCTGAAAACACACGGGGAGTGGGTCTATCCGCCCCTGCCGCCCGAGGTGCTCGCGACCGCGTCCCGACCCGGGGCGGGCTGGCCCGTTTCGGAAAAGACCGAGGACCATTTCCGCCGCTCCCTCTACGTCCACGTGAAACGCAGTCTCCGTCACGAGATGCTGGCCGACTTCGATCAGGCCGCCACCGACACGAGTTGTGCGGTGCGCTTCACCACGACCGTGCCGACCCAGGCGCTCGCGATGCTGAACTCGGCCTTCGTCAACCGTCAGGGGGAATCCTTCGCCGCCCGGATGCGGGAGCAGGACGACGACCTGCGGGGCCGGATCGCTGCCGGACTCACCCTCGCCCTGCACCGGCCCGCCAAGTCCGCGGAACTCGATCATCTCGTCCGCTTTTACGACACCCTCCGCAGCGAGGCCGGGCTCACCCCGGACCGCGCCCTCGACCGGGTCGCGCTGCTCATCCTGAACCTCAACGAATTCATTTATCTAGACTAGCATGATGAAAAATCGTAGCACACCGGACTTTTGCGGCAGGGTCAACCGTCGTGAGTTTCTGCATACCGTCGGGGGAGGTTTTCCCGCCCTCGCCCTCACCGGCCTGCTCGGGAGCGAGGGGTTTTTCCAAAGCTTGCAAGGCGCGCCGTCCTCGTCGGGAAACCCGCTGGCGAGCCGCCCCTCCATGACCGCGGGAAAGGCGAAAAGCGTCATTTTTCTGTTTATGTATGGCGGGCCCAGCCACATCGACACCTTCGATTACAAGCCGAACATGTACGGCATGGACGGCAAAACCATCGAAGTGAAAACCTTCGGTCGCGGCGGGAAAAAGAACGAGGGCCGCATCGTCGAGCCGAAGTGGAAATTCCGGCAGTACGGCGAATGCGGCAAGTATGTCTCGGACCTGTTCCCCCACCTCGGGAGTTGCGTCGATGACATCGCCTTCCTCCATTCCATGACCGCCGATTCTCCCATCCACGGTTCGGCCCTGCTCATGATGAACAGCGGTTCGCTCATCAGCGGCTACCCGTCGCTGGGTTCGTGGGTCAACTACGGGCTCGGCTCGGTCAACGAAAACCTGCCCGGTTACGTGGTGATGCTGGACCAGAGCGGAGGTCCGATCTCCGGGGCGAAAAACTGGACTTCGGGATTCATGCCGGCGAGCTACCAGGGCACCGTGTTCCGTTCGCAGGGGAACCCTATTTTGAACCTGCGGCACGTCGACGGCATGGCGGCGGAGGAGCAGCGCTTGCTGATTGACTCGCTGAATCACCTCAACGCGGGGCATTTGTCCTCGCGTTTTGACAACACCAACCTTTCCGCCCGCATCTCCAGCTACGAACTCGCTTACCGGATGCAGGCCACCGCGCCCGAGGCCATCGCGGTGGAGGACGAGAGCGAGGAGACGAGGGCTCTCTACGGGATGGATCGCAAGGAGACCGAGGACTTCGGGCGCAAATGTCTTCTCGCCCGCCGCCTCGTCGAGCGCGGGACGCGATTTATCCAGATCTACTCGGGCGGCGCCCACAACGACCACAACTGGGACGCCCACGGCGATTTGGAAAACAATCACAATCTCCACGCCGGCGCGACCGACAAACCCATCGCCGGCCTGCTCAAGGATCTGAAGCGTCGTGGGATGCTGGAGGACACCCTTGTGGTCTGGGGTGGGGAATTCGGACGCCAGCCCACCGCCGAATACGAGAAAGGCACCGGACGCGACCACAACAGCTACGGATTCACCATGTGGATGGCCGGGGGCGGGGTCAAGGGGGGAGTCTCGGTCGGCCAGACCGACGAGCTCGGAGCGATGGCGGTGGACAACCGTTTCCACGTGAGAAATCTGCACGCCACCATCCTCAGTCTCATGGGCCTCGATCCCAATGAACTCAGTTTCTTTTTCGGTGGCCTCGACCACCGCCTCGTCGGAGTGGAAGGCGCGGATCCGATCGAAGAAGTGATGGCGTGAGGGATTTCTGAATCCCTCAACACCTCATCCCCCTCATCCCTTTCCGGCTGGTTTCGGTCCGGTGGCGGCGGGGAGGGTGACGTCTTCGATGCGCAGTTGGCAGCGGATAAATTGCACCTTCTCGACCGGTCCGGGGATGAGGATGGTCGTCCTGTTCCAGCGGAAATGGGAGATTTTGGAGGAAATCATCGATTCGAAGGGCGTCAGCGAAGCGCTCCAGACCTGCATTTTTTCGGTGTATTCCTCCTCGGTGGCACTGTCGGTGCGCAGGGGAAGAGCGTCTCCGTAGTCTCCGATGAGGCGGCACTGATTGAGGGTGAAGCCGTAGGGATTGCCGATCTCGAGATGGACCCTGGTTCCGACTTCGCTCTCTTCGATGCTCTTGATGGCGACGAGAAACGCGCCGTAGTCTGTCTTCAGGACCGAAGCCGCTTTGGAATCGGTTCGGAGGTGGGCGAATTGGTTCGAGCTGTCGCTGCCATCGGCCATCCGGCGGGTGAGCTGGGCGTTCTCGATGATCATGGAAAAGCGAATCATTTCCAGTTCTTCGCGGGTGTCGGCGGCGATCTCGATGTCGAAGGGCGTCCAGGAAAAGGGTTCGATCTCCTTGGTGACGCGGTATTCAAAAGGTTTCAGGGTCTCCTGCCAGGCCTTGATTTTTTCATTGCGGAGATTGTAGGCCTCGTCTTCGGGCAACTCGGGGGTGCCGCCGCCGTGGTCGCCGCGGAGGGTGAACTGCTGCACCGCGATGGCCTGGGGATTACCGATGTTGAGATGGACGGTGTAGCCGCCTGTGGCGAGATTGAGGTCGATGCCCTCCATCCGCACGAGAAAGGTTCCGTGATCGGTCAGGAGCGGGGCATGTCCCTGGAGGTTGGCGCGCAGATAGACCATCTCGTTGTCCCGTGATTTCATCGAGAGCACTTCGCCGAAGGATCCTTCGAGCATGGCGATGCGCTCATCCAGGGTTTTGCCCGAGTCGGAGACCCCGACTTTGGTTTCGGCGGCGATGACGCGTTCTTTCAGCGCATCGACCGAGTCGCGGGTGTCGGAGCGGACGCCGCGCAGCTCCGCCTCGAGCCGGTCGACGCGCTGCTGAAGTTCGTCGTCGCAGGCGGAGAGGGCGAGGGCGAGCAGGACCGGCAGAACCGGGCGGGCGTAGGGGAAAAAGGCTCTCATGCGGGAGCAGTATCGCCTTGTGCGGATTTCGTTCAACACGGGATACGGTACTTCGGGAAAGTTTGCTTTCGGGGATAGCGGGGTTCACTGCCGGGCGAGCACCGTGGGGACCGAAAGGATCCCGGTGGGTCCGATGTGGCGGATCGCGATCCGGGGCGGCGTGCCCTTGAGGTGGTAAGTTTCCTGGGCGGCGGGAAAGACGCGCAGGGTCTCCCATCGGTTGCCCTCCCGCACCTGGATGACCCGCCAGCGCGCCTCCGGCGCGGGCATGAAGGTGAGGTGGAGGTTGCCGCCCTGTTCGGCGGGCGCGACGTAGACCGGACCCGGCGCGGTGGAGCCGAGCCAGGGCGAGGCGGGGGGGATCGCGGTTTCGGCGTAGGCAGAGCGCAGCTTGGCGCGCAGTCCGCCGCGGTCTTTTTTGATCGCCTCGATACTCCAGTGGAGATGGCCCGGACCGGAAGGGGATGGGTATTGGCGGGTCACGTCGATCTGCCGGATGGATTCGGTGGCGGGGCGGCCTTTGTCCTCGGAACTGAGGATGCGGCTGGAGGCGATCCCGGGCCAGAGGTGGCGGCCTTTCTGGTTCTCGTCGGACCACCAGCGATGCAGGGTGGTGAAGTTCTGGTCGGAATCGATCCGCCAATAGAGCTGCGGTGAAAAGTAGTCGAGCCAGCCCTGATGGAGCCAGTGGCGGGAGTCGGCGTAGATGTGGTCGTAGGCATCCAGGCCCGCCTTTACCGTCGAGGGGAAACCCGGACGCCAGATTCCGAAGGGACTGATCCCGACATCGACCGAGGCGCGGGTGGATTTGATCGCGCCGTAGAGAGAGGAGACGAAGCCGTTGATATTGCTGCGGCGCCAGTCGCGCACGCCGAGCTTGCCTCCCTTGGCGCGGTAGGCCTTGTAGGACGAGGAATCGTCGAACTGATCGACGTTCTTTCCCCGGACGGTCTTGGGGTAGGGATAGAAATAATCATCGATGTGGATACCGTCAACATCGTAGCGCTTGGTCACATCGACCATGACATCAAGGGCTCGTTTGCGAATGAAATCGGAAGCGGGGTTGCCCCATTTCATACTGCCGGCGGTGAGCATCAGCGAGGAGTGGGTCCGGGTGATGTGGCCGGACGATTTGGTGGATCTCTCCGTGGCACTGGCGCGAAAAGGATTGAACCAGGCGTGGAGCTCGATACCGCGCTTGTGGGCTTCCTGAATCGCAAAGGCAAGGGGGTCGTAGCCGTCCGACGGGCCGGTTCCCATTTTCCCGGTGAGGAAAAAGGACCAGGGCTCCAGGCTGGATTTGTAAAAGGCATCACATTCGGTGCGGACCTGGAAGATCACCGCGTTGAGTCCGGTGGCGGCGGCGAGATCGAGCAAGGCGATCATTTCCGCCCGTTGCTGGGCGGGGGAGAGGCCGTGGCTGGAGGGCCAGTCGAGATTATGCACGGTCGCGATCCAGGCGGCGCGGAACTCGCGCCGCGGTTCGGGCACCTCCTCTTTCACCGGGAGATACTCCGCTCGCAACTCCCGGCTCGCCCCGGAAAAAAGAATGCAGAGGAAAATGAGTCGATACAGTGAAGCAACCATAAAATTAAGAAATGTTAAATATAACGTCTTCCGACTTCCGAGGCAAGCCCGCAAGCGCGAGGGGGCACGTTTCCGCAGGCGTGATCGGGGGGGCGGTCGGGAGCCTCGTCACAAATATCCATTTCCAAGCGGCCGGATCGGGGTAGCGTTTCCCTTTCCACTCCATGGACGAAGATCTCTTTATGGATGACGCGGATGACGTGTCCGGCTCCCTTCCGGGGGGAGGCCTTTCCTCACCGAATGTGACGCTCGATCCCACCATGCCCCTCGCTGCACGGATGCGTCCCCGCACCCTGAGCGAGTATGTCGGTCAGGGCCACATTCTGGGCGAGGGCAAGTTGCTGCGGCGGGCCATCGAAGCCGATCGTTTCACTTCGTTGATCTTTTACGGCCCTCCCGGAGTGGGAAAAACCAGCCTCGCCGAGTTGATCGCGCGCCGCACTGAATCCCGTTTCATCAATCTCTCGGGAGTCGAGAGCAACGTCGCCGAAATCCGCCGCGCCGTGGAAACCGCCCGCCAATTCCAGCGCACCCGCAACGAAATCACAACCCTCTTTGTCGATGAAATCCACCGCTTCAACAAATCCCAGCAGGATGTGCTCCTCCCTCACATCGAACGCGGCACGGTGCGGTTCATCGGCGCGACGACCCACAATCCTTATTTCTACATCAACAGCCCCCTCGTTTCGCGCAGCCAGGTTTTCGAACTCGAGCCGCTCTCACCCGAAGATCTCACCGGACTCCTCGCCGCCGCCGTGGCCGATCCCGAACGCGGTTTCGGGAAAAAGGCCCTCGTGGTGAAAGAGGACGCCGCCCGCCATCTCGTCACCATGTGCGACGGCGACGCGCGCAAGCTGCTCACCTCCTTCGAACTCGCCGTGTTCACCACCGAACCCGACGAGAGCAGCGGCGAGATCGTCATTGATCTCGCCGTCGCCGAGGATTCCATCCAGCGAAAAAGCGTTGTCTATGACGCCGACGGCGACGGACACCACGACACCATCAGCGCCTTCATCAAGGCGATGCGCGGTGGAGATCCCGACGCGGCTCTCTACTGGCTCGCCAAGATGCTCTACGCCGGGGAGGACATCCGCTTTATCGCCCGCCGCCTCGTCATCGCCGCGAGCGAAGACGTCGGCATGGCCGACTCGAACGCCCTCCGCGTGGCGGTCGCCGCGCAGCAGGCGGTCGAGTTCATCGGGATGCCCGAGGCCCGCATCCCCCTCGCCCATGCCACCGTCTACCTCGCCACCGCTCCGAAGAGCAACCGCGCCTATGTCGGGATCAACGCCGCCCTCAAAGACATCGCCGAAGGGCGCACCCTCGCGGTGCCGCCCCATCTCCGCACCAAAACCCGCAAGAAAATCGGAGAAGCGAGCGGCACCATTGCCGGAGGGGAAGCGACCTACCTCTACGGTCACGACCACGAAGGGGGCTACGTGCCGCAGGCCTACCTTCCCGAGGGGCGACGCTACTACGAGCCGTCCGACAACGGGATGGAGCAGCGTGTCGCCGAACGGCTCGAGCATTGGCGTCGGCTTTTCGAAAAAGAGAGCGGAAAATGAGGTGTGGCATGGGCATCCTGCCCATGCCTTCGGCGGGGAGGACGCGGAGGAACGGACGCCACTTCGCTGGCCAAACCAAGCCGGAAGACGCAGCCCACAAGAGCGAACGAACGATCAAGGGTGCCCGGCGTCAAACCAATGAGGCATGGGCAGGATGCCCATGCTGCTTGTCCACGCTGTCCGCTTCCCCGGAGGAGATCCGGAATCCGAAATCAGCGCGCAGGGAAGTATATCTTTTGCTTTTCATCCCACTTCGATACCGATACCGGTTAGCGAAATTCCCTTTCCAACGCATCGAGATAGCGGCTGATCCGGTCGTTGCGACGAGGGGCTGCGGCCGCTTCGAGGCGCTTGCGCAGGGTCATGTATTCCTCGAAGGCCTCACTGCGCCGCGGGGCGCGGGTCGCCTCGAAATAATTCAGATAGTCCTCGGCCCGGACGAGGGTGTCGTGGATCTTGGTGCGCATCTCCGCGCAGTCGGCCAGTTCCTCGTCGAGGCCGTTGAGATCGCCCGTTGCCAGTTTGACGAGGATTTGTTCGTAGCGGGAGAGCACCGGACGATAGAGCGGAAAGCCGCTGCGTTTGACGTGCTGGAGTTTTTCAAAGGCCCGCGTCAGTTGCTCTTTGGCTCCGGCCCGGTCGAGGTAGCTCTGGTACTGGTCGATGGGTCCGACAAAAGGTCCGCTGCTTTTCTCGGGGGTTTGATCCGGTTTGCCGAAGCGGAACAATCCTCGTTTCACCGGGATGGCGACCGGAGCGTCGTCGGGGACACCTTCGAACCGCAGGGTGAGGGCTTCGGTGAGGAGTCGTTCGGTCTCTTCCCGGTCGAGGAACTCGAAGCTCTGCCGTTGTCCCAGCGAGGCGACTTCGAGCGCCCACCATTTGTCCAATCCCTCTCCCAACTCCCGCACCGCCGGAAAATGCTGGCGCAACAGCACGTCGATCGACGCTCTCCCGGGCCGACCGAGATCCCCGAGGAGACCGCGCATCGCCGCGCCTCCGTCGGGCTGGTCGATGAGCGCCTCGACCATGGCCGAGGCCGAGGCGCGAAAGATCGTGTGGTCCACCGCATTATGTCCGGCGGCTTCTTCCACCGCCACGATCTCGTCGGGCTTCAGCATTTGTCCGCTGGTGAGGAACCCCCGGTAAAAGGCGCTCGGACTCCCGTTGCGGCGGTGGAGGATGAGTTGGTCGAAGCCATGCACCATCCACTGCGGCACCTTCACCTGCTCCAGTGCGAAGTCCGCCGGGTGCAGCGCATAGGGCGCGAGGATCTGCTCGATGAGAAGGGCCTCGATCAATTTCAGCCGGAACTCGCTCTCTTCGAAGGCATCATGGAGTTTCACCTCCAAGCGGATGAGGAAGCGATGATCCGGGCGCACCTGTACTTTTGTGAGAACGGATTGACCTTTGTGGACATCGTTCATCCCGCCCCACAGCACCACCTCGATGGGAACGGACCAGGCCTCGCGCTCCGAGTGGACCCAATAGAGCAACCAGCGGAAATCGTCGCGGTAGTCCTTGCAAAAGGAGTGAAAGGTCACCCGCGTTCGAGGCGACCCTCCCCGCACCCGGACCTGATACTCTTCCCCCCAATCTTTTGTCGGCACCTCGACGACCGAACTGCGGGCGTTCGCCTCGCCGACCTCGGCGGAGGAACCCGCCCCGTCGCTCGGAGCGGGTGGTGGCGAGGGTTCGGAGGAGGAAGGGGCCGCGCCCTCCTGCGCCGGGGACACGCTTCCGAAGACAAGGCACAGTCCCGGCGCCGCCCCAAGGCGGCGGCGGTTGCCAAAGTTCCGACCGGGAGAAGAGTTAAAGCCGGGACCGTAACGAAAAGGGGCG
>CAYLJC010000095.1:0-8688 GCA_964383345.1 uncultured Akkermansia sp.
TGCCGCCGGGGAAGCAGGCGAGGAGGGCGTCGAGGTGCCCGACTCCTTCGCGCAAGGTTCCTTCGATGGTGGAGACGAGATGAAAGACCTGGGCATATCGCTCCAGTTTCAGCAATTCCGTCGCCGCGACCGAGCCGAACTCGCAGACCTGTCCGAGATCGTTTCGCTCCAGATCGGTGATCATGATCAGTTCCGCGATTTCTTTGGGGGAGGTGATGAGGTCGTAGGCCGATTTTTCGTCCCTTTCCCGGTCGCGAAAACGCGGGCGGGTTCCTTTGATCGGACGGGTTTGGATGAGACGTCCGCTCAGGCTCAGGAACTGCTCGGGCGAGGAGGACATCACCACTTTTTCCCCCAGTGTGGTGTAGCTGGCGAAGGGGGCGGGGGATTGCTCCCGGAGTTTGGTGTAGAGGGAAAAAAGGTCAAAGGACGACGGCAAGGGCGCGGAAAAGCGGTGGGAAAGATTCACCTGGTAGATGTCGCCCGCCGCGATGTAGTCCTGGGCACGCCGGACCAGGTCGCAAAAGGAGGCCTGGTCGAGATTGTCGCGGAAGCGGATGGCCCTGTCGGGAAGCGCCGCCGGTGCAGGCAAGGCGCGACGCAGCGGGAGGAGATCGCCCCACTCCTTCCACGAACCGAGCACGTGATCGAAGACGAGAACATCGTCGTATTCCCCGAAGACAAAATCGCCGTCGTAGCCCACATACCCGTAGAGTCCCGCCCCCGGCGAGCACGGTTCGGGCGAGGTGCCCTCCGGGCGGAGCCGCGACGCATGATGCGCCCGCAGGCGGGAGAAATCGGCATTTTTGAAAAGATTTCCCTGCAGTACCGTTCTCGGGCAGGCCGCGATCATCGAAAAACGAGCCGCAGTCGCCGCTCCCGACCCCTCTTCTGCCGAAGAAGAATCCAGATAAAAAAAGCCCGGCAGGTGGCTCAGCTCCGACGCCACCCGCCAGGGATCCGCCCGACCGATCCGGGCCTCCGTCTGTTGATTTGATCGCGACATCCCGAAGCTCTTCCGATACCCGGAAACAAGCCCATCCCAGCCGGTACCGCCAACCTTTTTTACCGGTGCCGACGGTTCGAGGCCGTCGTCCGCGAATCACCGTTACCGATGTCGCCGTCTGAAGCTGCGCGGCTCAAAACGGGCTCACGATAGTTGCCAAAATTCCAGACTTTCAGCAGTTCAGTCGCAGACCATCCCAGGCGAGGAAGACGTTATCCGGCAGGGTGGGGGCGATGATTTTGTAATCGACCCGGCAGGAGAAGTGGGTCAGCCAGGTACAGCCCGCGGCCAGCTCTCCGGCGAGGGCGACGGCTTCGCCGATGGAGAGGTGGGTCCAGTGGGGCTCGGGCTGGAGTCCGTCGAGAAGGAGCAGGTCGATCCCGCGGAGGAGCGCTTTGGCCTCTTCGCTGACGACTTTGGCGTCGGGGATGTAGGCGAAGAGGCGGGTCTCTCCTCGGGAGAAGAGGAATCCCATGGTCTCGACTTTGCCGTGGGTGACGGGGAGCGGGGTGATGGTGAGATCGCCGACCGCGAAGGGGCCGCGGATGGGGTGCGGGACGATTTTGAGGTAGCCGTGATAGCGGTTCTCCCCGTTGAAGATGTAATGGAAGGCGGCGCGGAGGCGTCCGAGGCATTCCGCGTTGGCATGGATCTCGAGTTGCTCGTCGTTCCGCACGGTGAAGCGCCGCAGGTCGTCGAATCCCATGATATGGTCGCTGTGGGCATGGGTGAAGAGGGCGGCGTCGAGGTGACGGATGCCCTCGCGGAGACATTGCTGGCGGAAGTCGGGTCCGGTGTCGACCACGAGACTGGTTTCCGGCGTGACCACGTGGATGGAGGACCGCAGACGTTTGTTCTTCGGGTCGTCCGAGGTACACACGGCACAGTCACAGCCGATCACCGGAACCCCGATCGAGGTGCCGGTGCCGAGGAAGGTGATTTCCGTTTTGCTCTCCATTGCAAGGCGTGGCGGTCTGCTCCATACTCCGGAGCAATCGCCCCCTTTCCGTAATGCTCTCGGTTTTAAAAATCAAGAACCTCGCTCTCGTCGATGACCTGACCTGGGAACTCGGCTCCGGTCTCATCGGCGTGACCGGCCAGACCGGCGCGGGCAAGTCGATGATCGTCGGCGCGCTCAAGCTGATCCTCGGCGAGCGGGCCAATCACGATCTCATCCGCACCGGCGAGAGCGTCTGCTCGGTCGAGGCGATTTTCGAGCTCAGCTCGCATCTGGATCAGGTGAACGCTCTCCTGGAGGGGGGCGGGCTGGAGCCCTGCGAGGGAAACGTGCTCGTGGTGAAGCGCAGCTTCGGCAGCGGGAACAAGCAGTTCGTCAACTGCTCGCCCTGCACTCTCTCGGTCCTGAAGTCGCTCGGCGGGTATCTCGTGGATTTGCACGGTCCGCACGAGCACCAATCCCTGCTCTCGCAGGATCGCCAGCTCGCCATGTTGGACGCCTATGCCCAGGCCGGACCCGAGCGCCGCGCCTATCGCGAGGCCTATGCGGCGCTGGTGGCCGCGCGGGAGGCGCACGAGGATTTCCGCAGCCAGCGCCAGGTCACCGATCAGGAGATCGAACTGCTCCGTTTCCAGGTCGAGGAGATCGCCGCCGCAGGGCTGTCGCCGACGGACGCGGTGGAGCTGGAGCAGCGCTATCGCCAGTCGCAGAACGGCAGCCGCCTCGCCGAAAACGCGAACCAGGCCGTCGATTTGCTCCAGGCCGCCTCCGCCAATCTGGGCAATGTGCAGCGTTGTCTCCGCGAGCTGGAGCGCTTTGATCCGTCCATCGCGGATCGGGTGGCGGGTTTCGAGTCGGCCCACGTCGAGATCGAAGAGCTGGGGAACAGTCTGCGGGAGTACACCGAGGAACTCGAGATGGATCCTGCGGAGCTGTCCCTGCTGGAACGCCGCATCGACGAGATCGAGACGCTGAAGCGGAAGTACGGCCAAACCGTGGAGGATGTGATCGCCTACGAAGCCCGTGCCCGCCAGCGGCTCGACAGTGTGGACGGCCGCGAGAGCGAACTGCTGCGTCTCACCGCCGCGATCGACTCCGCCGCGGCGGCGGTGGCGAAAGCGGGCAAGGCGCTCTCGGCGAAGCGGAAAAAGGCGGCGCCGGCGCTGGCCGGAGAGATCGCCTCGCACCTCGATGATCTGGGATTCCATCAGTCCATTTTTGAAATCGCGATCGAGCCGCTCGCGGAACCCGGTGCCCGCGGGCTGGAGATGATCGATTTTCTCTTCGGCCCGAATCCGGGGGAACCGCTCAAACCGCTCCGGGTCATCGCATCGAGCGGGGAGATGTCGCGGGTGATGCTCGCGGTGAAAAGCGCGCTGGCCGATCAGGACCGGATCCCGCTGATGGTGTTCGATGAAATCGACGCCAATGTCGGGGGCGAGATCGCCGGCGCGGTCGGGCGCAAGATGGCTTTCCTGGGGGACCGGCACCAGGTCGTCGCGATCACCCACATGCCGCAGGTCGCCGCTCTCGCACACCGCCATTTTCTCGTGACCAAGGAGGTGGAAAACGCCACGACCAATTCCCGGCTGGAGCCGGTCAGCGGGCAGGAGCGCGTCAATGAACTCGCCCGTATGCTCGGCGGCGTCAGTCCGGAGACGCTGGCGCTGGCGGGGAAGATGATGGCGGCGGGGTAGCTCGGGGCGGCTCGGGAGACGGGATTCACTCGGCTTTGCGGATCGCCTGGAGGACGAGGTTGACGCTGGCGCGCCCGCGAAATTCGTTTTTGTCGATGGTGAAGGCGATGTCCCAGGGCGGGCGCGGCAGCTCGATGTCGATGGCGTTGAAGTAGATGCCCTCTTGCTCGACGCCATCCTGTTCAAAGCGGAATTTGAGGTGGCGTTCCTTGATCACTCTCGGTTCGGCGGTGGGACGCACCGCGCGTGCCATGAAGAGCGGCTGGGGATTCCCCTGGCCGAAGGGACGCAGCAGTTCGTAGCTGTCGAGCAGATCCAGACTCAGTTCGCGGAGTGTGAGGGTGGTGTCGATGTGCAGTTTCGGGATGAGGGTGTCGGCGTCGGCCTGGGCCACGACACTGCGGATGAAGGCCTCGCGGAAGGCGTCGAGATTCTCTTCGCGCAGACTCACGCCGGCGGCCATTTCGTGCCCGCCGCCGCTGGCGATCAGGTCGCGGCAGGAGTCGAGCGCCTCGACCAGGGAGATGCCGGGGATGCTGCGCCCGCTTCCTTTCCCGAGGCCGTTTTCGTCGATCCCGATGACAAAGGCGGGGCGGTGATACTGTTTGGAAATGCGGGAGGCGACGATCCCGACGACGCCGGGATGCCAGCCGCGCGCGCCCACGACGATGCCGTGACTGCGCTGCGGGGCGGGGAGTTCGTGGAGGAGGCGCTCGGCCGCCTCGCGGGTGGCCAGTTCGAGATCCTGCCGCTCGCGGTTCTGGGCATCGAGGGAGGCGGCGAGGGCCTCGGCTTTGCTCGAGTCCTGACAGAGCAGCAATTCGAGGGAGGCGACGGCGGTATCGAGGCGGCCCGAGGCGTTGAGGCGCGGTCCCAGTTTGAACCCGACATCGTGGGTGCGCATCGGGGTGGTCGCGCCCGCGACCGACTTCAGAGCGACGAGACCGGGATGGATGGTGCGGTCGAGCTGGGCGAGGCCGCGCCGGGCGAAAAGGCGGTTTTCCCCCTCCAGCGGGACGATATCGGCGATGGTGCCGAGAGCGACGATGTCGAGGTAGCTCTTGAGATCGAAGTCCTTTCGCGGCCTCGTTTTTAGGAGCGCGTGCATGATTTTGAAAACCACCCCGGCGGTGCAGAGATAGTGGAAATGTTCCCCGAGCTTCGGATTGACGAGGGCGGCGCAGTCGGCAACACCTTCGGGCGAGGGTTCGTGATGGTCGAGAATGATGAGGTCGATGCCCATCTCGCGGAGGAGGCGGGCCTCGTCCCGCGAGTTGGTGCCGCAGTCGGCGGCGATGAGGAGGTCGGGGGGATCGCCTTCGAAGCTGTTTTCGATGCCTTTGACGCTGAGGCCGTAGCCCTCCTCAAGCCGGGTCGGGAGAAAGGTGCGTGCCTCGAGCCCGAAGGCCCGCAGGATGGAATAGAGCAGGGTGATCGAGGTGACGCCGTCGACATCGTAGTCGCCGTAGAGGACGACGGACTGCCCGCCGTCGACCGCTTCGAAGATGCGCTGCACGGCCGCCGCCACGCCGGGAAGGGAGAAGGGATCGCCGAGATCCTTGAGACGCGGGTGGAGGAATTGTTCCAACTGCTCCCGATCGAGATGTCCCCGCTGCAGCGCGAGGGACACGACCACGGGGGCGAGCCCGAAGTCACTCGCGTATTCGCGAACGAGTTCGGGGTCCGGGGGAGGGGTCACCACCCATCTGGTCCTGGCGGGCATGGACGCACCTTAGAGAGCCAGGCCAGCGTGTAAAGGCTGCGCCGGTTGTCTTGCCCCGCATTTCTTGGCAGCCTGTTGAAAAACCCGCGATGGAAAACTGCGAGACATTCAGCTTTTCAGCAGCACCGCCGCGAGGACCTCGTTCACGTTTCGCATCGGGAGAATCTTCAGTTTCTTCCGCGCGGATTCGGGGATCTCGGGGACGTCCTTGAGGTTGAGATGGGGGATGAGGATGGTCCTGATGCCCGCCTGGACCGCGCCGAGGGCTTTTTCCTTGAGACCGCCGATGGGCAGGACGGCCCCGCGCAGATTGATCTCCCCGGTCATGGCGATGTCTTTGTTGACCCGCCGGTCGGCGAAGAGGGAGGCGAGGGCGGTGTACATGGCGCAGCCGGCCGAAGGTCCGTCCTTGGGGGTGGCCCCGGCGGGGACGTGGACGTGGACATCGTATTTCCCGAAATCCTCCGGGTCGATGCCGAGGTCGTCGGCATGGGAACGGACGAGGCTCCAGGCGGCTTCCATGGATTCCTTCATGACATCTCCGATTTGTCCGGTGAGTTTGATGTTGCCTTTGCCGGCGTAGCGGATCGCTTCGATGTTGAGGACTTCGCCGCCCACCGGGGTGTAGGCGAGTCCGTTGACGACACCGGGTCGGCTGGAGTACATCTTCGCCTCCCGGGCGAAGCGCGGGGCACCGAGGATCTCCTCCACGAATTCGGGGGTCACGGAGACGGTGACCTGGTCGTCGGCGGCGACGCGGGCGGCGATGGCGCGGCAGACGCTGCCGATCTCGCGCTCGAGATTGCGCACTCCGGCCTCGCGGGTGTAGTCGTCGATGATGCGGAGGATCGCCTTGGAGGTCCAGCGCGCCTGGCGGGCTTTGATGCCGTTTTCCTTCAACTGTCGTTTGACGAGGTAGCGCTTCCCGATCTGGAGCTTCTCCTCGGCGGTGTAGCCGGGGATCTCGATGATCTCCATGCGGTCGCGCAGCGGCGCGGGTACGGGATGGATGGTGTTGGCGGTGGAGATGAAGATGACCTGGCTGAGGTCGAAGGGCACGTCGAGGTAGCGATCGACGAAGGTGTCGTTCTGCCGTGGATCGAGCACTTCGAGGAGGGCGCTGGCCGGGTCGCCGCGAAAGTCCGCCCCGATTTTGTCGACTTCGTCGAGCATGATGACGGGGTTGCGCGTCCCGACGCGGCGGATCTCCTGGATGAGACGGCCCGGCATCGAGCCGATGTAGGTGCGGCGGTGGCCGCGAATCTCGGATTCGTCGCGCAGCCCGCCGACGCTGATGCGGGCGAATTCGCGTCCGAGGGCCTCGGCGATGGAACGGCCGAGGCTCGTTTTTCCCACGCCGGGAGGCCCGAGGAGGCACAGGATGGGGCCGCGCCCGTGGGGATTGAGTTTGCGCACCGCGAGGTATTCGATGAGGCGGCGCTTGACCTTTTCCAGACCGAAGTGATCGCGATCCAGGACTTTCCGGGCGAGGTCGAGATCGTTGTGGTCCTCGCTCAATTTGGTCCAGGGCAGCTCGGCCATGGTCTCCAGATAACTCACGATGACGGAGTGCTCGGGACTGGCCGGAGGGATGATCTCGAGGCGTTTCAGCTCGCGGTCGGCCTGTTTCATCGCGTCCTCGGGGAGACCGGCGGCTTCGAGGCGGAGGCGGAGGTCGTCGGTCTGTTCTTCGCCGCCATCGCCTTCCCCGAGTTCGCGCTGGATCGCGCGGAGCTGCTCGCGCAGGTAGGCCCGCCGCTGCGCGTCGGAGAATTCATCCTCGACGTCGGCGCGCAGTTTCTGTTGCAGCTCGGCGATGTGGAGCTGGTTGTTGAGGGTCTGCTGCACTGTCTCGGCCCGTTTGCCGACATCGACTTCCTCGAGGAGACGCTGCTTTTGGGTGAGGTCGAGGCTGAGGTTGGTGGCGAGGAAATCGGTCAGGATAGAAGGCGAGTCGATCATCGCGAGAGCCTGGCTGGCCTCGTCCGGGATCGAGGGATTGAGGTTGATGAAGGCCTGGGCGGACTCGCGGAGATTCCGCAGCGTCGCCTCCCAGACATCGTCGTTGCGGGGGAATTTGTTTTCGAGGATGTCGAAGCGGGCCTTGAGATACGGTTTCGTGGAGACAAATTTCCCCAGGCGGATCCGTTCGACGATCTGGATGAGGACGAGAGTCTGTTCGTCGCTCTGGCGCACCATGCGGAGGATGTTGCCGAGCACGCCGACCTCGTAGAGATCCTCCGGCTCGGGGTGATCGAGTTCGGCGTCCCGTTGCGTGGCGAGGGCGAGGAGCCGGCCGGTCGGGAGGAGTTCGTCGAGGAGCTCGCGGCTGGCGGCCCGCTCCACCGTGAGGGGGGCGACGGTGCCGGGGAAAAGGACCACTCCGCGCAGGGGCATCACGGGGATGATGTCAGGCAGATCGGATCTCCATTCCGGCATCGCGGCATCGGGCCGACTCGTGGAGATCTCGATGATCTCGCCGGAGGATTCGTTGAGGAGTTGTTCAAAGTCTTCCATGTCTGGAAAGGAAAAGGGGCGATAAGGGGAAGGGGACGTGGGGGGAGGGGAGAAATTAGTGGTCGGCCAGGGGCAGGACGATCCAGAGGAGACCGTTCTCCTGCTTGGCGGTGACGCGGTCGCGGTCGATCTCGACGGGGAGAGGGATCTCGCGGGCGAAGCGACCGCATTCGATCTCCATGGTGATGACCCGGCGGCACTGGCTGGAGGTGTCCCGCGTCGGCACGGGAGGCCTGCGTTCCCCCGAAATGTGAACCCGGTCGGGGAGGACATCGACGCGGATTTCGTTCTTGTCGACGCCCGCCAGATCGACCCAGATCTCAATGCGGTCGTCGTAGCGGTAGGCGGTGATGTCGGGTTCCCACCCCTGGATGGAGCAGAATCCGGAGAAGTGCAGGGTGTTGAGATCGTGGACGACCTCCCCCATGCGACCGATGATTCGGGTGAGACGAACTTTTTTAGGCATGGCTCGGGTGAGGTTTCAGGGGTGGACGGGAGCGGCGCGATACCGTGCCGCGGCTTTCGGGGGGAATTCTTTGGATAAAGAATGTGGTCCCGACTGGGCCGGTGCCAAATAGATTTTTCCAAGTGTGGGACAATTCACCCCCATCAGCGCTATTGCGGGAGGCTCGCGCAGCGCTTACGATGGCGGACGCTTATGAAAAAAGGACCCCTTTCCGCCGCCGGACTCCTGACGCTGCTCTCCCTCGTCCTCGCTCCTTCCGGACCGGTCCTGAAAGCGCAGGAGAAACCCAACATCCTCTTCCTCCTCGCCGACGACCTCGGC